>DSBX01000305.1 GCA_011049385.1 Caldifarciminota bacterium
AGGGGAGGATTGTCGCGTTGACCCGCGGGTCGGGTCTGCTACAATGAGTCATGAAGCGTTCTGCCGGGCCGGGACTGACCGAAGAGTTGGACCGACTCGAGCGGATGGTTGATGACGCGGTTTCGCTCATCAACCGGCTGAGGGCCGAGAACCGGGAGCTGTCGCGCCGGCTGGCCGAAGGCGAGCGGGCGAAGAAGACCGCGGTCCGGCGGCTCGATGTCCTGCTGGAGAGAATCGAAGAGGCGACCTGAGAGCCTCACGGGAGCCATGGAAACCTGTAGAGTTAGAATTCTGGGTAGTGATTACAGTATCAGGACCGACAGCGACCGGGCGCACGTCGAGCGGGTAGCGCGCATCGTGGACGAGCGGATGCGACGAATCGAGGAGCAGTTTCATCCCGGTTCTCCCACCCGCACCGCGGTACTCGCGTGCCTGAACATTGTTGACGAGCAGCTCCGCCGGGAACCGCCCGGCGAAGAATCCGTGCGGCGGCGTGTCGGTACGCTCATTGAGAAACTGGCCAGTGTTTCCCAGGCTCCCTGCGATGTCCGTGATCGGTGATCGAGTCTTGAGCCAACACCCGCGACCTGGGTGCTGTCTGGACCGGTGAAGTGACGTCTTCCCGCAAGGGGAGACAGACACGCAGCCGGTCCGAAGCATCCGCCTGTCACTAAGGGTTCAAAGACTCGTCGCGACACGACACCCGCGGGGAACCTCTTTACAGGGGCTCCCGGGCCGGGGCCGAAGCGTCGCGGATTGAGTATTGGTGGAGGAGCGATGTTCGAGAATTGGGAGTTACTGCACTGGCTGGCATGGGGCGGCGGTTTCGTCGCGCTCGGGGCGGCCGGGTTCGTGGTCGGGCGCTGGCTGAGCCTCTTGATTGCGAGCCGGCGGATGGAGGAGAGGCGGCGTGAAGCCGACACCTTGCTGGAAAAGGCCCGGGACGAGGCGGGCCGGATGGTCGAGGAGGCGGAGAAGGCCCGGTACATGGAGATCGAACAGGAGCGGGTCCGTTTCGAGTCCGAAACCGCGGCGACACGCCGGGAACTGGAGCGGCTGGAACAGAAGCTGAACCAGCGGGAGAAGTTTCTCTCGCGTCGGGACAGTGTTCTCACCCAGAAAGAAGCCGACCTCATCCGCAAGGACCGCGAGCTCGTCTCGCGGGACAAGATTCTGAAGGCCAAGACCGAGCGGCTCGACCAGCTGATAAGCCTGGAGAACTCCAAGCTGGAGCGCATCGCCGGGCTTTCCGCCGAGGAGGCGCGCCGCGAACTCTTCCGTAACCTCGAGGACGAGGCGCGGCTCGACGCGGCCAAGCTGACCCGGGACATTCTCGAGGAGGCGCGGATCCGGGCCGAGAACGACGCCCGGAACATCATCGCCAACGCCATCCAGCGCTGTGCGGTTTCGCACGCGGCCGAGACGACGGTCTCGGTGGTGGACCTGCCTTCGGACGAGCTCAAGGGCCGCATCATCGGCCGTGAGGGCCGCAACATCCGGACCTTCGAGACCGCGACCGGCGTGGAGGTGATGATTGACGACACGCCCGGGGCAATCGTGATCTCCGGCTTTGACCCGGTGCGGCGTGAGGTGGCCAAATTGGCGATGGCCAAGCTTGTCGCTGACGGCAGGATTCACCCGGCCCGCATCGAGGAGGTCGTCGCGCAGACGAGCAGGGAAATGCAAGACACGATCAAGTCCGCGGGTGAGGAAGTGGTCCTCGAACTGGGTATCGTCGGGCTCGCGCCCGAGTTGTCGCGGATGCTGGGCCGGCTCAAGTACCGCACCAGTTACGGCCAGAACATGCTTCTGCACAGTCGGGAGGTGGCGATGCTGGCCGCGCTTATGGCCCAGGAACTTGACCTTGATGCCGCGCTTGCCCGCCGCGCCGGCCTGCTTCACGACATCGGCAAGGCCGCGGATGCGACTATCGAAGGTCCCCACGCCCGGGTCGGGGCCGAGCTCGCCCGGCGCCACGGCGAGGACGATGTCGTCGTCAATGCCATCGCCGCCCACCACGAAGAGACGACGATGGAGTCGCCTTACGCCTTCCTCGTCGCTTCCGCGGACAGCATCTCCGGTTCCCGGCCCGGGGCCCGGCGCGAGAGCTTCGACGCCTACATCAAGCGGATCGAGAGCCTGGAGATGCTTGCCTCCTCGTTCACCGGGGTCGAACGGGCCTATGCCATCCAGGCCGGGCGGGAAATCCGGGTGCTGGTCGAGCCGGACAAGGTCGGCGATGCCGCGGTCTCCGGTCTTGCCCGCGAGGTCGCGGGCCGGATCGAGAAGGAACTCAAGTACCCGGGACAGATACGGGTGATGGTCGTGCGCGAGACCCGGGCGGTCGACTATGCCCACTAGGCGCATCGTCTTCCTGGGCGATGTCTGTTCCCGGGCCGGGCGGGATGCGGTTGTTGCGCTCCTGCCCGGAATCCGGGAGCGCCACCGCGCCGACTTCGTCGTCGTCAACGCCGAGAACGTGGCCGGTGGCTACGGCATCAACCCCACGCTCTGCGAGGAACTGCTGGCCGCGGGCGCGGACTGCCTGACCACCGGAGACCATGCCTTCGACCGCCGCGATACCTGGGACTACTACAACATCCAGTCAAGGCTCCTGCGGCCCGCCAACTACCCGCCCGGTGCGCCGGGCCGGGGCCAGGCGCTGTACGGTCTCGACGGCTGGGCGGTCGGCGTCATCAGCCTGGTCGGCAGGGTGTTCATGAAGCCGCTGGACTGTCCTTTCCGGCGGGTGGAGAGCTGTCTGGAACAGCTCGGACGCCAGGCGCAGGTCCTGCTCGTGGACTTCCACGCCGAGGCCACGGCGGAGAAGCAGGCGATGGGCTGGTATCTCGACGGCCGGGTCTCGGCGGTGGTCGGCACCCACACCCACGTCCAGACCGCGGATGAGCGGGTCCTGCCCGGGGGCACCGCCTACATTACCGATGCCGGGATGTGCGGCGCGTTCGACTCGGTGCTCGGGATGCGGCGCGAGGATTCGCTCAAGCGCCTGCTCGATGGGTTGCCTCACCGGCTGACCCCGGCGCGGGGCGAACCGGCGGTTTCCGGCGTGGTTGTCGAAGTGGACGGCGAGACCGGCCGGGCGACCGGTATCGAGCGCCTGCTTGTCGAGTTCCTTCCTTCCGATGAGGACAAGCCGGCAGGCGACGACCGGGCGTCCGAGACGAGGCGCGACCGGGATGGGCCTCGTGCGTTGCAGGACCGGGAGCAGGCACTGGAATCCTGAGACGATGCCGACGGTCAAAGTACGCCGCCCGGACGGGCTTCACTGCTTCCACTGCAATGCCCGCGTGGACGAGGCGGCGTGCCGCTGTCCTTCGTGCGGCCGCGAGTTTGCCGGTGAAGGCGTGCCTTCGTTGCGACGGTCCGGCCGTGTCGGTGAGCGGGTGCGGGCCGGGTTCGGTTCCCGGCGGCGCGGCTACTGGCCCGCGGTCATCGTCCTGGCCGCGCTGGCGGTGGTTTCGGGGTTCGTGTTCCGGGGCCGGGGCGAGCGGCCGGCGGTTCCCCGGCCGGACACGCCCGAGGTCGGCGCCCGGGTCTTCGATACGCGCGAGCACCCGGTCGGGCGCATCGAACGCCGGACCATCCTTGCCAAGGTACGGGCGGGACTGCCCGACGACTCCCTGCGCTCGGCGCTCAACTGGCTGTTGTACCGGGCGGTGGACGAGCGCAACCGGTTCGAGGGCGGCAACCTCCGGGTGGTCTGGGTTTACCTCTACGAGAGCGATTCAAGCCCGGTGACGGATTGGCGGGCGATGGCGATATGGCAGACCCCGGGACTGACCGAGGCGACCCGGCCGTCCGGCATCGGCGGTGATGCGGTGCGCGTCGGCGGGGTCGAGTATGACTTCAGCAATGAGATGAGAACGACTGCCGGAGGTGGCGATGACGACTAGGTTGGCGCTTGCGCTGGCGATGCTGGCCGCGGTTGCGGCGGGCTATGGCGGGTTCGAGTTGGGCGGCTCATTCCCGGACTTCACGGCCGAGACCGAACGGCTCGGCGA
This sequence comes from Caldifarciminota bacterium, assembly GCA_011049385.1. Lineage (GTDB taxonomy): Bacteria > Hydrothermota > Tepidihabitantia > Tepidihabitantales > Tepidihabitantaceae > DSBX01. The sequence goes on from DSBX01000305.1 coordinate 4,023, forward strand.
ACTCAACCGG
>DSBX01000254.1 GCA_011049385.1 Caldifarciminota bacterium
ATTCTGATGACGATAGGGGCAGGCCGGCCAGCCGATGGCGCGGGCCGCGTCGGCTACCGGCAGCAGGCGCCAGGCACCGTCGCTCAGCGTGGCGAAACTGACCGCCGGACCTCCAAGCCGGGAGCCGGGGACGAAGTAGCCGTAGGCAACCAGTGAGTCGTTCTCATCGGCAAGGGTGAGTCGGCCGCCGGGAAGGACCTCGTCCTTGGCGAACCATTCCCGGAGCGGGAAGGGTCGGGTGGTGAGGCGGTACTGGTCGGAGTCGTCGCGGTAGAGGACCGCCAGCGCACTGGGCCCGGGCTCGCGGCGGATTCCCGCGACCACCGGCAGGCGACCGGGATAACCCTCGATCCGGGCCGAGCCGAGGAAGCGGACGTCGGTGCCGGGATGCCAGAAGAGCCCGGTGAGATAGTCCGACAAGGGCTCGAAACCGGAGTCGGTGATAGCGTAGACGCGCAGCAGTCGGGTGTCCAGCAGGCTGTCGGTAGGTGCGGATTCCAGCGTGACCAGCACGACGCCGTCTTCTTCGTCCAACTCGGCGGCCACCGCGTCGGCGACCCAACTCCCCGGCATAGGCAGTTCCCGTGTCGTTATCGAGTCCGGGCCGAAGCTCACGACCTGGCAAAGGTCGCCGGCGAAGATGAGCAGTTCGAGCCTGCCGTCACCGGTCAGGTCCGTGACCGTCCAGGCGTTGGCACCCAGTTTCGCTCCAGGCAGGGGGTCGGCGAGCAACGGCCGACTGCGCCAGACTTCGCGCACCGAACCGTCGAGCAGGCGGAGCACGCCGAGTCGGAAGAGGCGCGGCTGGATGCGTCCGGTCCCGGGACGCGTTGCGGGCAGAAGCCGGCCGATGAACTCGACCGCAAGCACGTCGTCAATGTCCGCTTGGACGAAGGGACCGGCCTGGATGTGGTCGTAGTCCGGGCGCGGGCTCCGGCCGATGACGAAGTCCGCGCGGGCCACAGACGAGAGGCAGAGCAGAAGCGCCGCGGCCGGCGACCATACCGAGAGCGAGCATCGGTTCACACCAGAAGATAGTCGAGGGTCATGTCTTGTCAAACCGTACCCCCGCATTCTTTCTGATGGCCGCGTCAGCCGAATGGTGTGGGTTCAGCGGTTCATAAGCTCCACGGACCGCCGCCAAGTGAGGCTGAATCGGACCAAGTCGCAATCCCGCAACGGCTTAGAGCGGCAGAAGCCATAGTATTGATATTATTGAATGGAAGATTAAAAATGTTGATATATCCTGCAACTTTAACTTGACATATGCGTCTAATTCGTTAGTATGAACACAGTGAAGACAGTGCTTGAGGTTGTTTAACGAAGAGAAGCGCGGAGGTTCTCTCGAATCAGTAGTAGGCTTAACTATGTGCAGAGCAAGCACGAGGAGGTCGGTATGTGTCCAAAGTCGGTGAGGGTAGTGCTGACGGCCATCGTGACCGTTGCCGCGGCGCTGGCGTATGTGGATGGAAGCGCGCGTGCTGCCCGGAGGGCGGGCTTGTCCTTCGCGCCGTGCGGGATGCTGTCGGTCGTTGAGGTTTCTGCTTCCGGTCCCCGGTCGAATCTGCCCGAGGTGCTGGTCTTGGCCGAGGGACCGCGCGGGGTGTTCCCGGTGGTTGAGGTCATCGCGACAGCGCCGGGCCAGGTGCGGGGAGAACAGCCGGTGGTCGAGGTATGGGCGAGACGCGTATTCGGCTTCGGTTCGACCGTCCGCGTTGCCGGGGTCGGCATCGGTCCGGAGTTGCGGGATGTGTCCGCGAAGCGGGAGTTGTGATGAAGACGGCGCATCTTATCAACCGTTGCCCGGTCTGCACCGGCCGGATGACGGTTTCCGAACTGCGGTGCGAGGAGTGTGACGTGTCGGTACGCGGGCGGTTCGAGGTGCCGGCGCTCTGTCGGTTGCCGAAGGAGCTCTATGAGTTCCTGCTTGTGTTCGTCCGCAACCGGGGCGTCATCAGGGAAGTGGAACGCGAGCTCGGGATTTCCTACCCGACCGTGCGCTCGCGGCTGGATGCGGTGCTGGCGGCGCTCGATACCGGTGGTGCCGGCGTCCGGGTCACGGCCGAGAGCGACCGGGTTATCGAGATGCTCGAGCGCGGCGAGGTAACGCCCGAGGAGGCCGAGCGCATGCTGCGCGGCGAGGAGCCGGGAGGCGGTAATGAGTGAAGAGAGAGAGAGAGTCCTGAGAATGCTGGAGGAGGGCAAGATAACCGCGGAGCAGGCGGCCCGACTGATTGAGGCGCTGGGTCGGCCGCGGTCGGCGCCCGGCGGCCCGCGGAGCGAGGGGTGGTTGCCGCCACCGCGACCGCCCCGTCCTGCGCGGGTGCGGATGGCCGACCTCGACCGGATTCCGGATATCGTCGCCAGCGCGGTATCGTCGGCGATGAAGTCCGGGTTCGGCGCGCGCGAGGGGGAGCTCAGGACCGAGTTCCCGGGCAAGAGTAGCCTCTTTCTGAAGAGCGTGAGTGGTGACGTGACGGTTTCGGGTTGGGACGAGGACAGGATCGCGATCGAGGGCAACACCGCGATGACCCGGGTGCGCGAGCGGGAGGATATCGTGATGGTCCGGACGATATCCGGTGACTTCAGCGTCAGCCTGCCGCGCGAGGCCCGGTTCGAGGTCACGACGGTGTCCGGTGATGTCAAGGTCGAGGGCGTCGGCGGACGGTTCGCGCTGAAGGCGGTGTCGGGCGATGTCCGGCTGACCGGGTTCGCCGGTGAGGCCCGGGTCCAGACGGTGTCGGGTGAAGCCCGGTTCGTGGATTTCGCGGGCCGGGTTGAGGTCGAGAGCAAGTCCGGCGACATCGAACTGCTCACCGACGGTGCGGTCGGGGGCAGTGTCGTCAGCAAGTCGGGTGAGGTGGCCCTGTGCCTGGGAGAGAGGGCCGATGTTCTGCTCGACCTCGAGTGCGAGGAGTCGGGCGGTATCGAGTTCGATGCCGGGCTTGCGCACGAGGTGGTCGAGCAGGCCGAGCGCCGGCTCAAAGTACGAATCGGGGCCGGGACGCAGGAACTGAAGGTCAGGACCAGCGATGCCGACATCAACGTGCGGCGTCGAAAGGAGGATTGAGTGGGACGGGGAATCATCTGGGGAGTCGTGCTGATTGCGGTCGGGCTCTGGCTCTGGCTGGCGAATCTCGGGGTTCTGCCGACCGGGATTGTCGCCAGCCGTGACTGGCCGCTGCTCATCGTTGTCGTCGGCCTGCTGACGGCGTTCGAGGGCGTGCGCTGGCTGGTGCGGAGGCGGCGATGAGGCGGTTGTTCTGGGGTATCGCAATCGTGCTGCTGGGCGCGTGGATATGGCTGTCGTCGCTCGGTGTGGCCTGGATATCGTTCCGGCGCGACTGGCCGTTGCTGATCGTCGCGCTGGGCGGGTACGTCGTCTACCGGAGCGTGCGCCGGCTGGGCCGCCGCCGGCGCCGGACCGTGCGGTTCATCATTGATGACCTGGAGAGCGGCCGGGTGGATGTCGAAGAGGCGGTCAGCGAACTGAAAGGAAAGAAGAAGTGAACGACGAGAGACTGCGGGTTTTGAAACTGCTCGAGGAGAAGAAGATATCGGCCGACGAGGCGGCCCGACTGCTGGATGCGGTCGGCCGGGCCGACGGCGAGGGTGACCATCGGAACCGGTTCCTCAAGGTGCGGGTCTGGGAGCGGAACAGCGAGAAGCCGAAGGTCAACGTGACCCTGCCGATATCGCTTGTCAAGTGGGGGATGAAGATGGCGCCGGAGCACGCCAAAGCGAAGATCGCCGACGCGGACATTGACCTGAAGGTCGTCGCCGACGCGCTCGAAAGCGGGGTTACCGGCAAGATCGTCGAGGTTGACGATGATGACGGTGATCACGTCGAGGTCTGGCTCGAGTAACCCGGGGGCGCGCAGGGACACAAGCTTCGCCCTTTGACATCCCCGGTCGTTCGGCATATCCTTAAGGTGATTTGCTGAATCGAAAACTGGGACCGGCGTGCGCATTCGCGGCCTGCCTGGCGGCCGCGATTGCGTCGGCCTCGTTTGAGGTTGAGGTCAACC
>DSBX01000195.1 GCA_011049385.1 Caldifarciminota bacterium
ACCCCGAAGATGCTCGCGCCCGCCAGGTCGAGCACCCGGCGTGCCTCGGCCAGGGCCCGGAGGTCGGTCGCGCCCATCCGGGCGACGAGCGCAACACCGTCAAGCCGGACGGCCAGTACCGCGGCGTCGGCCGAGACCAGCACCGGCGGCGTGTCGTAAATGACCACTTCGTAATCCTTCGCGAGCCGCTCGGCAAGACGGCCGAACGCCTCCGCGTTGAGGAAGTCAACCGGAGAAGGCGGCGTGGTGCCCGCGCTCAGCAGTTCAAGCCCGGCGACCGGGCCGGGGCGCGCCGCCTGTTCCATCGGCATGCCGAGCATCACGACGTCGGTCAGCCCGGGTTTGCGCCGCCCGCCGAAGAGCTTGTGCTGACGCGGCCGGCGCAGGTCCGCGTCAACGAGCAGTGTCCGCTTGCCGGACTGCGCCATCACCAGCGCCAGGTTGGCGGCGATCAGGCTCTTGCCCTCGGACGGACCGGACGACGTCACCGCCAGGGTCCGGATCGACCGGCCCGCGGCCGCGAACTGCAGGTTGGTACGCAGTATCCGGAATGCCTCGGCGTCATTGTCCCCGGGTGTGTTGAGCGTAATGAGCTCCGGCCGCGCCGGGCGCTCCGGTCCGGACCCGAGGCTCAGCCTCGGCACGCTCGCCAGCACCGGGAACCGGGTCCGTTCCAGGTCCTCGGGCCGCCGACAGCGGGTATCGAGCCGGTCCACCGCGACCGCCGCACCGAACGCTAGGAACGCGGCCAACAGCAGGGCGACAAGCGCGCTCGAACGCAGGTCGGGCTTCACCTTCACGCCGGGCGAAGGCGGGTCAACCAGCGCGATGGCCGCGGTCCGACCGGCCTCCTGGATGCGCGCTTCCTCGTGACGCTGGGCGAGCAATGAAAAGACCAGGCGATTGACCTCGACCTCGCGCTCCAGCCCGGCCAGCACCCGCTCGCGGCCGGGCAGGCCGGCCAGCTCGCGTTCGGCGTCCGCAACATGCCCGGCCAGCACGCGCTCCGCCTCGCGGGCGGCGGCCAGCTCCGCGTTGACGACGGCGAGGCGTTCCACCGCTTCGCCGACCCGGCCCGGACCCGGGGTCAGGCCCACCCGGGCCAGTTCGCGGCCGAATTCAGCCCGGGCTGCGGCCGACCGCTCGGCCAGCGCCCGGACCCGCGGACTGTTCTCCTCGTAACCCTGCCGGAGCAACCCGGTCCGCTCGGCCTCCAGCTCCGAGACTTCTCCTTCCAGCCTGGTCAGCGCCGGCCGCACCGAGCTGTCGAGTAGCGCCGCCGGCGCCACGCCGGCGGCCGCGACTTCGTCACGTAGCCAGCCCGCCTCGCGTTCCAGTTCGAATCGCCGGGCCTGCGCCTGCTCGTGACGCGCCAGGGTCCGGGACTGGCGTTCAACCAGCACGCGTGTCTCCTGTCCCAGGTCGGTGACTCCCTCGGTATGCTTGTATTCCTCGAGTCGCCGCTCGGCGGTATCGAGCCGGGCCGCAACCACCGCGAGCTGACCCTGGACGAACTCCCGGACCGCGCTGACGTCGGCCCGGCTACTGGAGAGCGTGAAGTCGCCATAGGCCCGGACGTAGCCGGCGGCAATCTCACGGGCCAGTTCCGGGTCCGGCGCCCGGACCGCAAGCCGGACGACATCGGCATCTCTCACCGGGCGCACCGCTATCGCCCGCCGGAGCCGTTCGGCGACACCGAGGTTCGCGGCTTCGAACCGGGCACGCAATCCCGGGCCGGCGCTGTCAAGGACGAGCTGAGCCAGAGTGCGACTGCGCAGTAGCTCGATGTGGTTGGCCAGGTTCGGCCCCCGGGAAAGCCCGGAGCGGCCGTCGCCGAACAGTTCGACCCGCATCCCGCCCCGGCCGTCATCGCGGGCGAGAAAGGATGTGCTCGACTGGTAGACCGCCGGCCGGCTGGCCAGCCACGCGAAACTGCCGATGAGCAGGGCGGCGAACACCGCGGTCAACAGCCAGACCCGTCGCTGTAGCAGGTCAAGGTACTGACGCAACGACACGCTGCCGCTGTCGGTATCGGTTCCTGGTTCCTGGTTCATTGTACTCCCCCGTTTGATCTTCGTCTTCCATCTTCCGGCCTTCGACTATCGGTCTCTCTCTTCTTCCGTTGCCGGCCGGCACGCCCGGCCGCCCCGGCGGTTGTCCTTCCTCCACGGTGCGGGCCAATCAGCGCTACCCGCAGGGCGTCCGCTACCCGCCGGACCTCGGCACGACCGAGGCCGGCGTGAAACGGCAGCGCCACCGTCCGCGCCCCGACCGCCTCGGCGACCGGGAAGTCCCCGGGCTTGAAACCGAACCGCTCCCGGTAGCAGGGCTGGAGGTGGATCGGACGGAAGTAGTCACTGCACTCTATCCCGCGGCTCCGCAGCCCGGCCAGCACACACGCGCGCGCCGGCGCATCCGGCCCGAGCCGGACGACATAGACGAACCAGCTCATCCGCACGCGCGGCCGCACCCGCGGCAGTTCGATGCCGGGAATACCGGAGAGTTCCTGCCCGTACCACCGCGCAACCCGGGCCCGTCGGACAAGAATCGTGCTGATTCGTGCGAACTGGGCCAGGCCCAGCGCGGCGTTGAGCTCGCTCATCCGGTAGTTGAAGCCGAGCCGGACATGCTCAAGCCAGGAACCGCTTCTCTCCCGGCGGCCCTGGTTGGCCATGCTCCGACACAGCCCGGCCAGCCGCGCCCGGTTGGTGACGATCATCCCGCCCTCGCCGGTCGTCAACTGCTTGTTCGGGTAGAAGGCGAAGACCGCGGCATCGCCGAAACTGCCGCAACGCCGCCGCCCGAGCGCCGCGCCCAGCGCCTCGCAGGAATCTTCGACCAGCGCCAGTCCGTGCCGCCGGGCGATGCGCCTGAGGGCGGGCCAGTCGGCCGGGTGGCCGAAAACATCCACCGCCAGGATCGCTCTCGTGCGCGGGGTAATCGCCGCCGCCACCGCGGCCGGGTCAATGTTGAAGGTGTCTGGCTCGACATCGCAGAACACCGGCATCGCGCCTTCGTAGAGCAGGCAGTTGCTCGAGGCGACGAAACTGAAGGGTGTGGTCACCACTTCATCCCCGGGCCCGATGCCCAGCGCCCGGACGACGAGATGGAGAGCCGCGGTCCCGGAACTGACCGCAACCCCGTGGCGGACACCGGTGTAGCGAGCCAGTTTCCGTTCGAACTCCGCCACCCGGGGACCGAGCGCGAGCCGCCTGCTCCGCAGTACCGCCGCGACCGCCCGTTCTTCCCCCCGGGTGATTGAGGGCCCGGACAGGGCAATGGTGTCGCGACTCACCACGCGCCCCCCCTCGACGCCGCCGGCGGCGTCCCGGCGAAGCGCCGCCCGGTCGCCGCGCCCGGCGCCGCAACGCCGCGACCGCTCAACACGACGCCAAGGGTCCGCCAGAGCAATGCCGCATCGAGGCCCAATGACCGCCGCTCGACGTACTCGACGTCAAGCCGGAACTTGTCTTCCCAGCTCAACTCGTTCCGGCCGCTGACCTGGGTGATACAGGTGATGCCCTGCGGCACGAGGTGTCGCTGGCGCTGCCGTCGGGTCATCTTCGGGATGTACTCGGGCTTGGTCGGGCGCGGACCGACCAGGCTCATCTCCCCGCGCAGGACATTGATGAGCTGGGGCAGTTCGTCAAGACTGAAGCGCCGCAGGAAGCGGCCGAAGCGGGTGAGACGTTCGGCATCACTGCCCGGGCCGTTGCGCATCGAACGGAACTTGAGCATCTGGAACGTCCGCTCGCCGAGCCCGACCCGCTCCTGCCGGAAGAGCGCCGGCCGGCCGTGACTGGCAAGCTGGGCGAGCATCAGGAGAATGAGGAAAGGCAACAACAGCAGGCCGCCGGCAAGCACGAGCGCGATGTCCATCGCCCGCTTGAGCGCCGGATAGCACCGGGAGGAGACTGCCGGCTTACCC
>DSBX01000291.1 GCA_011049385.1 Caldifarciminota bacterium
ATGGTCAACTCGTCGCCGCCGCCGAGTTGGGAGAGCATATCGGCCAGCGGGTTGAACGAGCTGGTCGCCTCGATTTCAACGGGTCGGTCGTCAAGCGCGCCGGCGCGCAGTTTCGTCCTCAGCCGCTCGCGGGCGTCCGCGACCGTGACCGCGTCGCCCGCCGGCGCGTGCGGCGAGCGCGGGAGCAGGAGATTGAGCAGGCGCTCTTCGGCAAGCTCGCCGGCGCGCCGCATCACTCCTTCGGTCATTTCGCTTCGGACCATCGCGACGCCGATTTCGACGAGGTCGCGGATCATGCTTTCGACGTCGCGTCCGACGTAGCCGACCTCGGTGAACTTCGATGCTTCAACCTTGATGAACGGCGCCTGGGCGAGGCGGGCAAGGCGGCGCGCTATCTCGGTCTTGCCGACGCCGGTGGGACCGATGAGGATGATGTTGTTGGGCATTATCTCGCCGCGCATCGGCTCGGGGACTAGACTGCGCCGCCAGCGGTTGCGGAGTGCGATGGCGACCGCCTTCTTGGCCTGTTGCTGGCCGATGATGTAGCGGTCGAGCTCGCGGACGACATCGGCCGGGGTCAAGGCGGAAGGTGCCGGGCCGGCCGGCGCGTTGGCGGTCGGACCGGGTGTTTCCGGCAACGGGATTATGTTCATAGGTGAAGCGGCTAAGCATAGCCCGGCAGGAAGAATGGTCAACCCGGGGTCGGGACATCGCCGCGGGGTTGCGCCCGGGCGGAAACGCACTAGACTTCGGGACGTATACAGCAGGACCGGGAACCGTAGTAAACCGGGTGCGAGGTCATCGTCGCCGTGCCGTCGGCATCACGGTCCTTGACCTTCGCTTGAGGAGAGCATCATGAAATCAGTCAACATCGTTCTGCTCGGACCGCCGGGCAGCGGCAAGGGTACCCAGGCCGAGTTGCTGCGCGACAAGCTCGGGTTCGTGCACTATTCGACCGGTGAGGTGTTCCGCGACCATATCAAGCGCCGGACCCCGGTCGGTATCGAGGTCGAGGAATACGTCACGAGCGGCCGGCTGGTGCCGGACGAGGTCGTGCTCGAAGCGGTCAACGCCTTCGTCAGCGAGCACGCCGGTGCGCGCCTGCTGTTCGACGGCTTTCCGCGTACGATTCCGCAGGCCCGGGGGCTGGACCGTGTGCTGGAGGGACACGACCAGGCGGTTGATATGGCGGTGCTCATCAGCCTTGACGATGATGAAGTGGTCAAGCGGCTGACGAGCCGGCGCCAGTGCCGCAAGTGTGGTCGGATCTTCAATCTGGCGTTCATGCCTCCGAAGCGGGACGGGGTCTGCGACGACTGCGAAGGGGAGCTCTACCAGCGCCCGGACGACAACGAAGAGATAATCCGCGACCGCCTCGGGGTCTACCACGAGCAGACCGAGCCGCTGGTCGAGTATTACCGGGAGCGCTTCCGGCTCGAGCGTATTGACGGTGCCATCGGCCGGGACCGGGTCTTCACCGAGTTAACCCGTCTTGTCGCCGATGCGGCGGGACAGGACTGAGGGAAAGCCCGCTGGCAATCAGCATCAAGTCCGGCCGCGAACTGGAGCGGATGCGGGCGGCGGGCAGAATCCTCTGCCGGACGCTGAACCTGGCCGCGGCGGCGATAGCGCCCGGGGTGATGACCCGGGAGCTTGACGTCCTGTGCGAGCGCGAGATAAGGTCGGCCGGGGCGGTGCCGACTTTCCTGGGCTACCAGGGCTATCCGGCCGCGACCTGCATCAGTGTCAACGACGAAGTTGTCCATGGGATTCCTTCCGACCGGCAGCTTCGGGAGGGTGATATCTGCAAGATTGACCTGGGGGTTACCCTTGACGGGATGGTGGCCGATGCCGCGCGGACCTGGCCGGTGGGCCGGATCCGGCCCGAGACCGGTGACCTGTTGAGGGCCACCGAGGAGGCGCTGGCGCGAGGTGTCGCGCAGTGCCGGGCCGGGCGCCGGGTGGGCGATGTCGGCCACGCCATCCAGAGTTGGGTCGAGGCGCGCGGCTTCTCGGTCGTGCGGGCGTTGTGCGGCCACGGTGTCGGGCGGGAACTGCACGAAGAGCCGCAGGTGCCGAACTACGGCCGGGCCGGACGAGGGGTCAGACTTGAGGCCGGGATGACGTTGGCGGTGGAACCGATGGTCAACATCGGCCGCCACGATGTCCGAATCCTTGACGACGGTTGGACGGTTGTCACCAGGGACGGCTTGCCATCGGCCCACTTCGAGCATACAATACTCGTCACTGATGAAGAAGCTGAGGTTCTAACCGCAAATGGCAAAGGATAAGAAGGATCTTATCCAGCTTGAGGGCGTCGTCCGCGAGACGCTGCCCAGCGCCGTGTTCAAAGTCGAGCTCGACAACGGCCATACGGTATTGGCGCATATCTCGGGCCGGATGCGCAAGCATTGGATAAGGATTCTGCCCGGTGACCGGGTGACGGTCGAGTTCTCCGTCTACGACCTGAACCGGGGCCGGATAATCTACCGCTTCAAGTAGCGAAGCAGGGCCCGGGAAGCACCGGGTCCATGACAGGAGACAGGAATATGAAAGTCCAGACGTCGGTGAAGAAGCGTTGCGCGCACTGCAAGATAGTGAAGCGGCACGGCGTGGTCCGGGTCATCTGCAAGCGCGACCCGAAGCACAAGCAGCGGCAGGGGTAGAGGAGAGAAGCGGCCCGGTGGTCAAGCGCCAGGCGCGGGCGGGGACGGAATCGCGGGCGCCGGCTCTGTGGACCGGGCGGAGACGCACCTAGTGCGGAAGTCGTGCAAGTACGTCTTCGTGACCGGCGGCGTGGTGTCGTCGCTGGGCAAGGGCATTGCCACCGCCTCTATCGGCCTGCTGCTCAAGTCACGCGGGCTGGATGTCCTGCCGCTCAAGTTCGACCCCTATATCAACGTTGACCCGGGCACGATGAGCCCGTACCAGCACGGCGAGGTGTTCGTGACCGAGGACGGTGCGGAGACCGATCTTGACCTCGGGCACTACGAGCGGTTCATTGACCGGAACCTGGACCGCAACAGCAACCTCACTGCGGGCCAGGTCTACCTGTCGGTCATCGAGAAGGAACGGCGGGGCGAGTACCTGGGCCGGACCATCCAGGTCGTGCCGCACATCACCGGTGAAATCAAGGATGCCATTCGGCGGCTGGCCGACAGCCACGACGTGATAATCGTCGAGATCGGCGGCACGGTCGGTGATATCGAGGGCCTGCCGTTCATGGAGGCGGCCCGCCAGTTCGCATTGGAGGAGGGCCGCGAGAATGTCTTCTTCGTCCATCTGACGCTGGTGCCGTACGTCCGCGCCGCCTGCGAGTTCAAGACCAAGCCGACCCAGCATTCGGTCAAACAGCTCCGAGACATCGGTATCCAGCCTGATGTCGTGATGTGCCGGGCCGAACAGCCCCTGCCCGAGGACGCGCGGGCGAAGATCGCGCTATTCTGCAACGTCCGGCCCGAGGCGGTGATCGAGGCGGTGGATGTTCCCGACATCTACCGGATACCGCTGGTCTTTCACCGGCAGAAGCTCGATTCGCTCATCGTCCGGCAGTTGCGGCTCAAGGCCGCCAGGCCCGACCTGAAGGAGTGGACGGGGTTCGTCCGTGCCGCCGAACAGCCCGGCGCCGAAGTGGAGATCGGCATCTGCGGGAAGTATGTTGGTCTGCACGATGCGTACAAGTCGGTTATCGAAGCGCTTGACCATGCGGCCGGGCACTGCGGCGTGCGGGTGCGCCTGCGCTGGCTCGAGGCCGAGGAACTGACGCCGGGGTTGGTTGAAGACCGCCTGCACGGTTTGGCGGGATTGGTCGTTCCGGGCGGTTTCGGAATGAGAGGGATGGAAGGCAAGATTCTTGCCGCCCGTTACTGCCGGGAGCACAAGTTGCC
>DSBX01000337.1 GCA_011049385.1 Caldifarciminota bacterium
CTCTGAGCCTGATTACGCAGATGGCGGCAGCTCAGCAAGGAAGGAGATGGGTCTGGGTGCGTGATTCCGTGCTCACGCGCAGCGGTTGGAACTACGCGCTGACCGAGAACACCGGGGCCCGGGCGGTCGCGCTGGCCAGATACATGGATGGACAAGAGCACAAGGTCTGGATGACGAGCGTGTATGAAACGGGCGCTGACATCAGAGCCTACTGCTATCACAACCCGGGCGCACGCGCAGACGAAGCGGTCGCGCGGGCGACCGGAGAGTGGAATGCCGTGGTTGCCATCTCCAGTGACCGCAAGGTCGCGGCCTGGGTGGAGGACGATCAGGTCTGGACAGCCAGCCAGGCTCTTGATACGGTTGACGGACCGTGGCCGAATCCTCACCAACATGTCAGGGGGGGTGACGAGTGCGTTTCCAGCCACATCGCTCTCGCGGCCCACGGCCCTGATAAGGCCTACATCGTCTATGAAGAGTTGCGGGATGACCCGGAAGCGTACCGACTCAGGTTCCGGCGGTCAACGGACCAAGGTCTGATGTGGAGTGGTGGGGTCAACATCGCCTCGTACGACGCGGAAGAAGAAGACTGGGAGATACGCTGGCCTTCGCTGGCCGTACACCAGACGGACCTGAACGCTGTGTACGTCGCGTACTACGTCGTGGACCCGGAGGAAGACCGAGACACGGTGGTCTTCCAGCGGTCGAACGACGGCGGCAGTAACTGGTTTGGTCGCACCGAGATAGCGACAATTCCGAACGGCGACGACGCAGGCGTCTGCGTGGCCGCCTACGAGAACCTGGTAGTCGTGCTCTGGTCCGAGGAAGCGGCCAACGGGCGGTACCAGGTGAAGTACCGCACCTCGACAAATGGCGGGGCCTCCTTTGCCGCCGCGCAGCCGGTTCCGCCGTCCGAACCTCCCTGGACGGACTACGACAGGAAGTACCCGAACGCGGACATCATCCTCAACGACGAGGGGCGGTTGTGGCTGCTGCTGACCACCCAGGACCGCGACGCCACGAGGCAGCCCGTACGGTACGGTGTCGGGATGACCGATGCGTGGTGGGATGGCTCTGCCTGGAGATGGCAATATCCATACTGGCTCAACGAAACCCTCAGGCCAGGAGGGGATGAAATGTTCCCTTCGATGCACGGCTGTGACTTCGTGACAGGCGATGTGGCGCGCGCGGCCGTTGCCTGGTCGGACCCCAAGCACGACAATCGCGGCATCTGGCGAGCAACGGCACGCTGGGCCTGGGACCACTCCGTAGTGTGGCCTCCTCGCGCAGTGGACGGAACCGGCGGCAATGCTCTGGTGCGGGCAGCCGATGGCCAACTCTTCCACACATTCCCCCGGTACCCGCATGTGATGTCTGGCCCGGTGAGTTCGGGATACCCGGCACCGGTTCTCGTAGGTCCGGGTCACTTCCCGGTGCTGGCACTCGACCCTGATGGCACCATGTGGGTCGCCTACGTGAGTGGGGATTCGGTCTGGCTGAGCGTGGACTGGAGCGAACCCCACTTGGTCTTCGCAGGCTCGAACAGCAGTCGTCCCGGCCAGCCTTCCATCGCTTTCTATCCTCTGAAGGACAACGCCGACTATGTCGCCGCGCTCAGCTTCCCGGTCTACGACTCGGCCGATGGCTCTGCGCAGATTCTCTTCGCCAAGGTCAAGACCGGGGCGGTACTGCTCGATACCGTCGCCGCCAACTCGGTTTCCCTCGGCGACAGCTTCCCGTCCGTCAACGTCAACACGGACAGCACCGTCTTCGTCGTCTGGCAGAGCAACGGCGCCATCGTAACCCGGCACAAGGAATTCGACCCGTCCTGCTGATCTTCCCACCCGACCGGTTGGGGTTCCAGCACCGTACTCGACGCCGCCGGCACCCGGCCATCGTCCAGAACCGAGGACAGCATCCTCCACGCCGCCTGGCGACGGGTCAACACCGACGGAATGGGTCCCACCACCTATGTCATCCGGCGTGCCAGCTACGACCTCACCGGCGAGCAGTGGGCAGGCTGGCAGGATGACGACGACGCCGGCGACGCCGACACGCGGCAGAGGACCAACCCGGTCTATGCCGGTGCCGGGGTCACCTGCTGGCAGGAGGAAGTCGCCGGGCTCTGGCGCATCATGGGCCACGTCCGGGGCGACACCGTGACCCTGGCGTACTCGGACTCCGGGGCCTGGCATCCGCATGCGGTGGCCGAGTCGTCTGCGGTCGGCCCATCCATCAACCAGATACGCGTGCACCTGCTCTACACCGACGGGGTCGTATTCGAAGTGGACAGCGCGGTATATGACACCGGGGTGACGAAGTTCAAGACCTGCTCGCTCAACGTCTCGGCCGCAGGCAGTAACGCGACCGGGCTCAACAACGGCGTGAAGCTCATCCGCAAGGACGGCTCCGACTCGCTCTTCGCGGTCTATGCCGACCTGAACGGCAGTCTGATGTACGCCCGGTCGGCCGACGGCAGCGAGTGGACCCGGACCTCGCTCGGAAGTCACCTGGTGCACCCGACCCTGGCCGCGGACTCGACCGGCCGCCAGTGGGTGGTGAGCCGGTACACCGGCGGGTTCGGCGCGCCCGGGGTCCGGACCGCATCCCGCGACACCGCTTGGTCCGGATTCTCGGAAGTCTACCCGACCAGTCAGGGCATCGCCGGTCCGGCATCGGTCGCGGGCGCGTCCGATGAGACCGAGCCGTGCGCCTGGGCCGCCTTCCTGTACGACAACTGCGCGGTGTTCGGGCCTTCGCACTTCATCATCGTCGCGAAGTTCGACGGCAGCAACCTGTTCCTCGACACGCTCGCCACGGGCGGCAGCGGGCTGGGCAACCCGACCATCGCCACCGAGCCGACGGACAGCGGCGACTTCGTGCACGTCTGCTGGGAGGACAACGGCGAGGTCAAGTACACCCGGACGACGGCCGCCATCGCCGCCGACGCCTGGGGCGGCAGTCTCTCGGTGAGCTGGGAGAACCCGGTCAACCTCTCGAACTCCCAGGGCACGGCCTCGACCCACCCGGTCGTCGGCGCGGACCGTAACCGCGTCGTCGTCACCTGGGCCGAAGACGAGCAGGACATCTACGTCCGCTAGCGTTCAACAGACTCGGCCTACGACAACCTCGCGGACACGGTCAACGTCAGTGACAGCGAAGCGGCCTCGGACCACCCGAGCATCGCGATGGGCGACTCGGTGGTCGTGGTCTGGGAAGAACGGCACTCACCGGAGGACTCCGACATCCGCGCCTCGGTCGAGTTCGAGGCCGGGTTCACGGTCGTGGACAACGAGGGCCGTGCGACCTACCCGTTCGCGGTGTTCCAGAACAAGGCATCGGGCGACTCCGCGATGCCGCTCCTCCACGTCATCCACAGCGACGCGCCGCAGGAAAACTACTACGAGGTCGGCTACGCGGTCCGAAACCTGAAGACCGGGGGCGGCGGGGGTCAGCAGTCGGGCGGCAATGTCGGGCCGCACATCCGGCCCGAGCTGGCGGCCTGCCGGCCCAACCCGTTCTCGCGGCTGACGCAGATACGCTACCAGTTCCCGCGCGAAGGCGAGGCTCTGCTCCGGGTCTATGATGCGAGCGGCCGGGTCGTGCGGACCCTGGCCGAAGGCCGGCACAAGCCCGGGGTGTATACCGTGACCTGGGACGGCACCGACGCCCGGGGCCGGACCGTGCCCAACGGCGTCTACTTCTACCGGCTCGACGCGCCCGGTTTCCGGGACGTGAAGAAGGCGGTGGTGATGAAGTGACGGCGGGGCTTGACCGCAGGCCCCGCCTGTGGCAGAATCGAAGAAGGAGAAACGAAATGACACGCA
>DSBX01000281.1 GCA_011049385.1 Caldifarciminota bacterium
AACAATGCCCGCGCCGCGGTCTTCGACCCGGCCGGGAACCTGCACGTCACCTGGTATGGGACCGACGACGGACTACTCCGGGCCTGGTATGCCCGGCGGGATGCGGAGAGCGGGGAATGGAGTCGGAACGAGGTCGTATCCGACGGCCCCGGACACCTCCCCGGCCTTGCGGCCGACGCGGGCGGCGCGGTTCACGCGGCCTGGACCGCGGTGGACGGGTCGGTGTTGAGCTACCGCCGTCGAGGTTCGGACGGGAACTGGGGAGAAGTGGAGACGGTCCGAACCGGCAGTAGCCTCGCCAATCCTTCCATCGCCTCCGGCCGGGCCGATTCCGTGTTCGTGGCGTGGAGTGAGGAGACGAACCCTAGCACCCACGACGTGTTCGTGCGGGCGAGGGGAGGAGGAGTCTGGGGCGATACGGTGCAGGTAAGCAGAGGTGTAGGGGGGCACGGATGCACGAAGCCCTCGCTGGTGTCTGGCGAGCTTGGCGACCTGTCGGTTGCGTGGCAGGTGTACGGAGGGCTTCGGCCGCTCATCTGCTTCCGTGCTCGGGAAGTGGCCGGTTGGAGAGAGGTGGATACGTTGGCGCAGTACTATCACTGCAACAGCCCAAGTTTGTGGGTTTCGGGCCAAGGGGTGGTGCACTGCCTCTGGCAGTTTGAGTTGGACCATAACCGCAAGGCTCTCGCCTATCGCCAGCGGCGCAATGGCGTCTGGGATAGCGCTGTGCAACTGCCACGGCCCGGCCGCAATCCTCACCCGGCTTCAGTCGTGTCCGACCGAGCGGGGTCCATCCACGCGGTGTACACTGCCGATTC
Source organism: Caldifarciminota bacterium (assembly GCA_011049385.1). Classification (GTDB taxonomy): domain Bacteria; phylum Hydrothermota; class Tepidihabitantia; order Tepidihabitantales; family Tepidihabitantaceae; genus DSBX01. The sequence continues at coordinate 819 of DSBX01000281.1, forward strand.
GGTCCGTACTGACACCCAGTTGTACTACATCCGGGCGGATCCGTTGGGCAGAAGCTGGACTCAGCCGGTCCAGTTGAGCGATGCTGCATACGACCGTGCGAACCCAACGTTGTGCGTAAGCGCGAATGACGAACTGGCAGTTGTCTGGGCGGATGGTAGACATAACCAGTCGAACTCGGACGTGTACGTGCGTCGGACCGGTGTTGCGCGGGATGTTGCAGTGAAGGTGCTGGCGGTCCCGGACACGGTGGACTCCGCACAGACCATCCGTGCTTCGGCGGTCGTGGCCAACCAGGGAGCGGTACGGGAGAGCTTCAAGACCTTCCTGGTGATGCCCGGAGGGCGCCTTGATTCCGTGCTTGTGAACGGGCTTGAGCCGGGGCGCGAGGACACGCTCGAGTTCCCGGGCTGGGTTGCGCACGGTCGTGGAGCGCAGACCGCGGTGTGTTCGATTCCCCCGGTTCCGAACGATACCGGTCCATCCAATAACGTCCTAAGCAGGCCGTTCTTCGTCCGCGTCGTTGATGTGGCGGTGGAGTCGCTATCTGCGCCGGTACAGGTGCGGCTTGGGAACACGGCGAGGCTGAGCGCGTTCTTGCATAACCCCGGCAATGTGACGGCCGAGGGTTGGTGCCGGTTCGAGGTTGCCGAGTCGCTGGCCGGACCGGTGTCTTCGGACTCGCTGAGATACTCACTCGCGGCCGGGGCGCGGGACACGCTTGTCCTCGGCTTCTTGCCCGAGGCGATCGGCAGTTACCGCGCGCAGGCGGTCGCTTTGACCCCAGGCGATATGCGTCCCGAGAACGATACCGGTTCCTGCCGGTTTGGGGTATTCGAGCCAGATGTCCGGTTTGACTCCTTGGTTGTGCCTGGGCCGGTGGTTGACTCGGGAGATATCATCCGGCCAAAGGTGTGGATTCGCAATAACTCTGCAGAGGAGGTTTCGTGTCTGTTGAGGCTGAGAGCAGGAGGCGGACATTTCGACTCCCTGATTGTGGAGGGAATTGGGCCGGATTCCGCGCGGCTGGTCGCATTCGAGAGGGAGTGGGTTGTCGAAGCCCGTGGCGAGCAGGCAATCCTCTGTTCGCTGTTCCTGTTGCCGGATACAGCTCTTGCGGACGCGGGGAGGTGGACGACCTTCGCCGTTGTCCGTGACGTCGCGGTGGACAGCATCCTCCGGCCGCGAGGCGGGATGAGCGGGGTGGATTCGGTCGTGGCGGTGTTCAGACTGCGGAATGACGGCACTGACACAGCGTGGTTCGATGTGTTCTGCCGGGTTGACGACCAGGATACAACCCGGTTCTTCTCATCTCAGCCGGCGACAATCCCTCCGGGTTCGTCGGGGTTGGTTGAGTTCGGCGTGGGCCGCCTCGCAGTTGGCAGGTATGTGGTTCATTGCTCCTTGGACCTCGAGGGCGATATGCGGCCGGACAATGACACCGTGAGCGCAGAGTTCTCAGTGCATACCGGTGACTTATGGCTGACCGCCATCGTTGCACCGGACGAGGAGGTTGACTCCGGCGTTCCGATTCTGCCCGCGGTCGGGTTGCGCAACGCTGGAGATGAACCGGCCGGTTTCCGAGCCTGGTTTGGGGTTGGCGATGGCTATGTGGACTCGCTGGATGTCACAGGGTTGTCGCCGGGGCGGGACACGTTGCTGTGGTTCGAGGCCTGGTTGCCTCGGGTCAGGGGTATGAATCCGGTGGTTTGTTCGTTGCTGACCGTGCCTGATAGCACTATCGTTGGGCCGCTTCACGGGGCGACGTTCGTACGGGTCTCGGATGCCGTTGTTGACTCGATTATCGCGCCCTCGGGCAGGATTCCGTCTGGCCGGGTTAGGCCGCTCGTTCGGTTCGGCAATCGGGGCAACGATGAGGGTCGGGCGGTCGGGCGGATGAGTATCGAACGGATTCAAGACCCGGCGGCGGGTACGGAAGGGGGCGGGCACCTCTCCGAGTTGGTTGAATGGTCAGGCGGTGCAAGCATCCGTGTTGGACGCGAATGGACCCATCTTCTTGTGTATGAGGACTCGGTGGAGTTCGTGTTGCGGGTCGGACCCGACACCGCCGTCCGTTTTCCGGACTGGAGCGCGGAGCCGGGTAGATACGAGCTAGTGGCAACGGTGTGGTTCGAGGGGGATATGCGTCCTGAGAACGACACCTTCCGGATCGAGGTGGTTGTTGATAGTTCCGTCTCGTCGCGCTGGGAGCGACTGGCCGACCTGCCGACCGGTTCTCCACCCCGTCCGGTGCGGCGGGGCGGGCAGCTGGCCGCAACCAGTCGGGGCATCATTGGACTGCGTGCTTCCGGAACCAGGGAGTGGTTCTGTTACCTTGTCGAGACCGATACTTGGCGCAGTCTTGTGCCGGTACCGGGCGGGCGGGCCCCGCGTGACGGTGCTGCGATGGAGGTTGGCCCGGGTGACGACGTGTTCTTCATCGGTGGTCGGGGTCAGCGGGAGTTCCTGCGCTACAGTCTCGATGCGGATAGCTGGGCCGGGCTCGATTCATTGCCTTTCGGTTTGCGGCCGGTTCGTTACGGCACCGGCATGGCCTGTATTCCCGGCGACACCGATAAGGTCTTCCTTGCGACCGGGAGCGGGCGCTTCGGCTTCCTGGTTTACTTGACAGCACCTGGTCGCTGGCATGCTCGTCGGTCCGTGCCGCCGGGTCCGCGCGGGCGGGGATGTCGGCACGGTACCGACCTCGTGCGGGCCGGCGACCGGCTGTTCCTGCTCAAGGGCGGGAGCGATGAGTTCTATGAGTACTTCCCGGCCCGGGATAGTTGGGCAGTACGCGCGAGTCTGCCGGCGGGCGTTACCGGTCAGCGCCGTCGGGCCGGGCCGGGCGCGGCATTGGCCGCGGACGGGGAGATGGGTGTGTATGCATTGAGGGGCCGTGGTTGGGAGTTCTGGTGGTATGACATCGCGGCCGATAGTTGGGTGCGACTTGATGATGTGACGTCGGGCGTTTCGGGCCGCAGGGTCGGTCGGGGGGCTTCG
>DSBX01000294.1 GCA_011049385.1 Caldifarciminota bacterium
GCTTGGCCTCAAGCACTTTCTCCTGCGCCTTCTTCGTCCGCCGGCGCTTCTGTTTCTTGAGCCGGGCGATGCGCTTCATTTCCTCGGTCCGGCGCTTGAGGACCTCGGCCTCGACCCGCTCGCAGAGCGTGACCCGGGCCCGGTAGCGGTTCAGCGCCTGGCTCCGTTCTTCGCGCGCGCGCACTTCGATGCCGGTCGGCCGGTGCCGAAGCCGCACCGCGGTCGCGACCTTGTTCACGTTCTGCCCGCCCGGCCCGGACCCGCGCGCGAAGCTCTCTTCGATGTCTTCTTCGCGGATGCCGAGCTCGGCCATCCGCGCGGCCAGCGCCCGTTCCTTGGCCCGGCCGACCGCGTACGACGGGGTCATCCGCCGCCCCCGACGGGCTCTTCGGCCTGGAACCGGGCCAGCTCTTCCTCCGCCGCCTTGACTTCAAGCGCCAGCGCCCGGGCCCGGTTCAGGTCGAAGGCCTCACGCGCGGATTCGTATTCCTGCCGCAGGTCTTCCAGCCGCGACTCGAGCCCGGCCCGGCGGTCTTCGGCCCGCTTCACGCTCTTCGCCCGCGCGGGCCGGCTCGGCTCCGGCTCCTTCGGAGCAGGCGGGGAAGCGGCGGCCCCGGGCCGCTTGCGGAGCGTGGCCCGGGCATAACTGTAGTTGCCCGGATAGGGCACGACCTTGCCGCCTTCGACGAGCGCGGTCCGGTCCGCCAGCCGGTCGAGCATGAAGCGGTCGTGCGCCGCGAACACGACCGTGCGCTCGAACCGCTCGACCGCGTCGAACAGCACCTCGCGCGAGCGCAGGTCGAGATGGTTCGTCGGTTCGTCGAGGATGAGCAGGTTGGTCGGAGTCAGGAGCACGCTGATTATCGCCAGCCGGCTCCGCTCGCCGCCCGAGAGCACGCGCACCTTCTTGTCAATGGCATCGCCCCGGAACAGGAACGTGCCGAGCACGCCCTTGAGCTCGTTCTCGGTGAAGCCGACCGCGACCCGCGTGACCGTTTCGAGCACGGTCAGGTCCTCGTTCAGCTCGTCCTCCGCGCCCTGCTCGTAGTAGGCGACCTGCGTCTTGGCGCTCCACCACATCTCGCCCGCGGTCGGCCGGATGCGGCCGGCGAGAATCCGCAGGAGCGTCGTCTTGCCCGCGCCGTTCGGTCCGAACAGCCCCAGCTTTTCACCGCCCCGGAGCGCGAGGTTCGCGTGGGCGAACACCGGCCGGCCGTCGAAACCCGCGCCGACGTCGCTCAGTTCGAAGGCCCGGCCGAATACCGGCTCGGCCTGCGGGAAGCGGAACCGTATCGCCTGTTCCTCGTGCACCGGCGCGACCCGCTCCAGCTTGTCGAGCATGCGCCGGCGGCTCATCGCCCTGGGCGCGGTGTCCTTGCGGCCCTTGAACTTGGCGATGAACGTCTCGGTCCGCTTGATGAGCGCCTGCTGTTCCTCGAACTTCCGGTGCTGCTGCTCGTCGCGGAACTCCTTGTCGGCCAGGTACTGCGAGTAGTTGCCCGCGAAGACGCGCACGCCCCGGTTCTCGATCGCCCAGACCCGGCCGACCAGGCCGTCGAGCAGGTAGCGGTCGTGGGCAATCATCACGAACGCGCCCGGGAAATCGGCGAGGTACTCCTGCAGCCACTCGATCGAGCGGATGTCAAGGTAGTTGGTCGGCTCGTCGAGCAGGAGCAGGTCCGGTTCCTGAAGCAGCATCCGCGCCAGCGCGAGCCGCACCTGGAAGCCGCCCGACTGCTCCCGCACCCGCTTGCCGAAGTCGTCCTGGTGGAAGCCGAGCTCGACCAGCACCTTCTTGGCCCGGGACTCGGAGTCGTAGGCGTCGGTATCGTAGTGCTGTTGCAGTCGGGCGTAGCGGCTCAGCACCGCGTCCAGTTCGCGCTTGTCCAGCTCCGGACAGGCCATCTCCTCCTCGCACTCGCGCATCAGCCGGTCCACCCGGTGCAGGTGCCCGAACGCGCTCAGCGCCTCCTCCAGCACGGTCCGGTCGCCGACGACGACGCCGGTCTGGGGCAGGTAGCCGATGCGCAGGCCGCGCCGGGTCTGGACCTGGCCGGCCGAAGGCGTGAGCTCCCCGGCAATCAGCTTCAGGACCGTGGACTTGCCCGAGCCGTTGGGGCCGACCAGCCCGATGCACTCGCCGTCACCGACCTGGAGCGTGACGTCGCGGTAGAGCTCCTGCGTGCCGAACTCCATCGCAACCCCGGCCAGCGTGGCTATCATCGCGGTCGTCCGTCTCTCTGCGCGACTGCTAGCGGTCCTGCTCGTGCTTCGGTCGCCGGAAGAACAGCACCGCCCGGGTCATCACCCCGTCCTTGTCCGAACCGTTGACGACCCCGGTCAGCTCCCAGCCCTGCTCGCCGAACTCGTTGATGTAGCCTTCGACCTCGCCCATCCCGGCCCTGGGCTTCTTCTCGCCGGGTACGCGCGTGCCCCAGCGGGCCATCGCCAGCACCGGGCTCATATGAATGTCTATCCAGGCAAGTCGGTATTCCCATTTCTGAATGTTCATTGCTAGCTCCTTTCTCCGATGTTAGCCCGGCCGGACGGCGGGTCAAGCACCGGCGCGGTCGCCCCGCGTTCAGAAGAAGGCACGGAGCTCGGCCGAGGCCCGGTGGTCCGCGGCCCGGTCCGGCCGGTTGAGGAAGTCATACCGCCCGGTCAGCGTGAGGATGTCACTGAGCACGTGCGATGCCTCCAGCCCGGCGCTCGGGGTCCAGCCCAGCGGACGGGTGTAGGCGACGTCAAAAGGCAGTTCGGCGACCGAGGCGGTCCGGCGCACGACCCCGCCCCGGGCGCGCAGACGCCAGCGGTTGCCGAAGGTCCAGTTCCGCCCCAGCCCGGCGTTGAGCGCGAGCAGGGTGAACCGGCCCAGCTCCGGGTACAGTATCGGCTCGGCGATCGTCGAATACTCGGTGCCCAGCTCCAGTTCGAGCCGGAGCCGCCGCCCGATGACCGGCTCGGCGACCGCGCTCCACAATCGCTCGGTGTAGTCCAGGTCCCCGGTCGCGTTCCGGCGGTCGTCAACGCCGTGCTCGACCCGCCACCGCAGGTCGGTCCCGGGCACGCGGCCGGACTCGAACTCGGCCCGGTAGCGCCTTCGCTCCGCGGCCCGGCCGGTGATGGCCAGGGTCCGGTCCTCGCTCGAACTGCCGCTCGCGGTCAGCCACGCGGCGACGACCGGCTCCATCGCCCGCACCGTCGCCCGCAGGTTGTGACTGCGGAGCCGGCGCAGGCGCGCGCCGGCCGCCTCGCCGGTGACGTCGGAATGGCTGAACGTGCCGGTCAGCCCGACCGGACGCCAGGCCGACCAGTCACCGGACAGGTTGAGCGCAGTCTCGTCGGCCGGGACATAACTGCCCCGCGCGGCGACGGTCCGCTCGTAGGCGCCGTCCGGGTCCGGGTAGTAGCGGCCGGACAGCGTGTCGCGGCTGTACCCGCCCTGGCCCGGCCCGACATAGCGGTAATACTCGTCCCGGAGCTGGACCAGTCGCCGCGAGCGGGCGAGGTCGCCCTGCAGGCGCAGGCCGGTGACCGGGGTCGCGGTCAGGCCGGCATCGGTCAGCCAGCTCCGCCAGTCTTCGGCCCGGTTCGCCGGGTAGTCTCGATGCTGGTAGGCCACGCGCGCCCGGGCCCGGAGACGGTCGCCCGGGTTCCACGCCGCCCCGGCCTCGGCGACGCCGCCGACCGAACCGACCCGCTCGACCCCGGCGCTGTCGGTCGTGTCGGCCCGGACCCAACGGTAGCCGCCGTCAAGCTCCAGTCCCGACCCGGGCACAAC
>DSBX01000236.1 GCA_011049385.1 Caldifarciminota bacterium
CTGGGCGTCGGCGAAGGCGGAGGCGGCGTCGGTGGCGAGCTTGAGCCTGCTCAATAACACCTTGTTGTCGTTCATGTACTCGGTTGAGAAGCCGACCGCCGCGCCGGGAAACGGCGCGGACACGTGTCGCGGCAGGGCTCCGGATTCAAGGACACGGAAGGCGACGGTGTCCAGTTCACAGATAAGCGGTTCGAGAAGCCACGCGGCGTCAATCTCGCCCGCGGCCAGTTGAGGCAGGAGTTCGGACAGGGACAGTTCCGTCGTGGTCACCAGTTCGACCGGCAGGCCGGTCTGAAGCAGGAAGGGCTTGATGCAGTGGCGAAGCTGGGGCGGGTAGCCCAGCTTGCGCCGTTGAAGCCCGGGGATGTCCTTGATCTTGCTCGCGGCCGGCACGATGATGGCGTCAACCGGCAAGGTGGCTCGGAACTCGCCGGACATGAACACCCGGAGCGTCTCGCCGCCCTCGGCGACGTGGCGGATGGCGGTCGTCCAGGGGAAGATACCGACATCATACTCGCCGGCGAACAGGTCGGCCAGGGCCTGGTCCGGGTCCGAGTAGAAGTGGAGTTCGGGGATTACCCGGTTGTCGGCGAACATCCCCTGCTCGACGCCGACGATGAGGGGCAGTCCGGCAACGGTGCTGTCACAGGCGAACCGGACGACGCGCGGTCGGTTCTCCTCGATCTGGGGCAGCAGGATGACCGCAATCAGGGCCGCGGCCAGCAGGATGATAACGAGATTCAGTAGTTTGGTCATTGAGTTCTCTCCGGCTAGCGGCCGCGGGTCAGCTTCTGGTGACGTTCGGCCGCTTCAAGGGCCTTCTTCTCCTGCCCGGTTTCGCGGTAGCAGTGAATCAGGTTCTGCCAGGCCTCGCGGCTGTCCGGGTTTATGCCGATTACGGACCGGAGGTTGGCGATGGCCCGCTCGAGCATCTCCCGGCCCGAGCCCTTGGCGTTCTTCTCCAGTGCCAGCCCGAGGCTGGTCTGGGTAACTCCGGTCAGGAGGTAAGCGCTCTCCAGCATGCCCGGCGAATGGACACTCACGCGCATCGCGGCTTCGTCGGCCTCGGTCGGGGCGGTGAAGCCGGTCCGGTCGCGCAGTTCCGGGAAATAGAGCCAGGCGAAACCGTAGAGCGGGCGCCCGAGTTCGTGCATCGCGTCATCAACTCTTGCCATCAGTTCGTTGTCGAGTTGAAGGAAACCGGCCTCAGAGTTGTCCGGTCCGACCAGCGCGATCAGTTCGGCCCGGACGTCATCGGGCAGTTCGGTCAGTGGTGCGACCGTGCCTTCAATCACGCGCCGGAAGGTTTCCTCGGCGAGAGAGTCGTTCTGGGACTGGTACTGGGCGATGCCGAGGTTGTACATCGCGGTGTAGTCGTTCGGGTCGTAGCGCAGGGCCTTGGCGAAGAGTCCCTCGGCCCGGCTGCGGAACGCATCGGCGGTCTCGCCTTCGGTTTCGGCCGACGCGCGAAGCAGGGCCGAGCCGGCCCGGGAACTGGAAACGTTGAGGTTGCCCGAGGCGTAGTAGAGCGCCGAAGCCTGCTGGGCAATCTCGTTCAGTTGGCGGGCCGCCTTCAGGTCTTTCTCGATGTAGTTCTTGAGCGGCTCCTGGTCGGGCAGGCGGCTCTTGGCGATGAGACTGGTGACGATGGCGTCAAGGTCCGGCCCGGGTGCAACGTTGAGCCGCTCGCTCAGCGTGTTCCTCGCGTCTTCATAGCGCTTCTCATATAAGGAGATGGCCTGCTCGTAGTAGTATCCGCATGAGTCCCAGCGTGCCGTCTTCATGTCATCGGTCCAGAGGCTGTCCGGCCGCTGGAGGTAGTAAAGGCCGACGAGGTTGAACGCCTCGGGGTTGTCGGGGTTCACATCCAGCATCTCGCGGGCGGTGGCAAGCATCTCGTCGTGCCGTCCGAGCGTGCTGTAGTTGTTGGCGACAAGCAGGTAGGCGCCGGGTTTCGAGGGGTCAATATGGGTTGCCGCCAGCGCGTAGGCGAGGCTCGAGTCGGGTTCGCCGCGTCCGGCGAGGTCCCGCGCGCCGGTGAAGAGCGCGGTCCATGACCAGTGGCTCCACTGGTCGTCTCCCTTTAATCGCGCGATGGTGCCTTCATCAAGGTCAATGGCGGTGGCGAAGTGGGCGGCGGCCGGGTCGAATCGCCGCAACTGGGACTCGCTCAGGCCGAGCCAGATGTGAATGTCGGCCCGGGTGGCCGGGTCGGCGTTGGCGCCGTGCTGGTCCAGCGCCTGCTGGAAGGTCTCCAGGGCCCGCTCGTAGCGTCCCTGGGAATAATGAATGCGGGCGCCTCGAAGCAGGGCGTCCAGCGGTATGGTCTGCTGGGCCGCGGCCCGTCCGGGCGCGCAGGCGATAAGCAGGGCCAGGAGCAAGACCAGATGGCAGTTTCTGCGCACGAATCCTCCTTGGAGAAGTACCAAGAGCCTTGGAGTATCCTACCAATTCCCTGCTGACTGTCAAACAGGCGGGGTGGCGATCCTGCGGCGGAAACGATGCTTGACAGCAGAGACGGATTACGCTACGCTGGCGCAGGTACAGATGTGGTTGTGCGAGTCACCCGACCGGGTCTGAGGGAGGCGCGCAGGCTGTGTCGAAGGAGGTATGATATCGCTCGGCAGGTGAGAGGAGTGAAAGGAGTATCTTCCGTGCGCGTGCGCCTGACGTATTGTGTTGTCGCCGTTCTGGCTCTGTTCTTTGCGGCACGGGCCGACGTGATCGTGACGGCGACCGAGGTGGTTGAGGGCGAAGCCTTCGGAAGATGAGTAGCGGACGCGGACCGCGTCTCCGGTTTCGCTATCTCGGGCAGTGGTCGTTGATTGATACTTCGCCCGGGCCGAAGCGGGTCTCCGAAGCGATGGCATGACGCCCGTACCTGATATGGACGCTGTACCAGTCCCCGGGTGACAAGCCCCGCGCTCGAACCTTGAACCGCGTGCCGGGCATGACCGTGCAGCGGGTTGCCCAGGGCATCTCCTGTTGATGGACGACGGTACTGTCCCAACCGGACATGTAGTCCTGAGGCAGCCACCACTTGAAGAACACCGAGTCCATGGTGCCGGCCACCTCGAACGTTATCTCGTGAATGTCGAGCGGCGCGAAGAGGTCGCAGGAGGGAGTGAGAGCGAGGGTGAGCATTCCCAGCGCGAGGGGCACTCGTCCTGCCATCGGACTACCGCGTGATGACGACGCGGCGGGGCGGCGCGGAGCCGTCGCGCAGGTAGTAGACGCCCGGGGCGATGCGGGCCGGGTCGGTCCGGCGGCCGAGGGCATCGTAGAGCCGGCTTCCAGCGACCAGGGGTGCGAGTTCGTCCGCGGTGTAGACCGTGCGCGCGGCCGGTCGAACCGGCGCGGGCGTGTCATCGGCGAGCACGGGCGAGCTGAGGCGAGGCTTGAGCGTGCCGTCGCCAATCAGCACCATTCCGTAGAACCAGCTCCGTTCCGACGGTGTGAAACCGTCCGCGGCCCGGCCTGCGAACCAGTCCCGGAAAGCTTCACCGTAGCTCGCGCCGAGGGCCAGCGGCAGGTACCAGTCCTGGAACTCGAGCATCGAGCCGGTCTTGGCCGAGCCGATGGAGCCGAGGCCGTGGTCGGTGGAGAAGACATAGCGGCCGGCGCAGAAGTTCCACTTGGTGAACCGGGCATTGGAGCAGGCAAACAGGTTGTAGAAGCGGCTGGGCGGGTTGTCGCCGGGTATCCAGTAGGCGTAGTAGGTATCGTGGCTGTCGCGGCGGGCGAAGGTGAACTGGTGGCCGCCGGGCCAGGAGTGGGC
>DSBX01000025.1 GCA_011049385.1 Caldifarciminota bacterium
CGGCAATAACCGCCAACACAATCATCGGGCTCATCAAAGTTACCAGCTACCTCCTCGACCGACAGATAGCTCAGCTTGAGAAGGACTTCGTGGAACAGGGCGGCCTGCGCGAACGTATGACCCGGGCGCGTCTGGCCGAGCGCAACCGCAACCCCGGTCGCCGGCCGGGCAATTAGCGGTCCGGAAAGAATGGAAAGGACAGAGCCTGACAGAAGGCAGTCTGCATAACCACAGGGCTAACCCGTGACCGGAACCCGTCCAACGCCCATCGCGTGGAAACGGGTCGGTTCGTCGTAGTAGGCCCCTTCCCAGACAAACCCTGCCCCCTCGAAGATGGCCCGAAGCTCTTCTTCGGTCTTGTACACCAGTTGCCAGCCGGTTGCGTTCAGTAACAGCCAGGCGGTAAACACATCGTCCCGAAGCATATTGACCGACACATTCGACGCGACCAGCGTTCCGCCCGGCTTCAGATACCTCCGGAAAATCCGCAGATAGCGCACGCACTCACGATGCGGCAACCCGCATAGAATACCGATGGCAAGGACAATATCCGCTTCCCTTCTCAGGGTGCTGTTCAGCCTCAATATGTCCCGCTCCTCAAACCGAACACAATCACTCACCCCGGCCTGCCCGGCCACCGCCCGGCCCAGCGCCAGCGCCTCACTGTCCATATCATAGCACCTGACATCTACCCCCCCCCATCTTTTTTGACACCATCAAGTGATGCCAGCATCGCGGTCGTATCCCTGCCCGGCCCGGAACCGAGATTGGCAATAAGCACCGGCCCGGTCCTCCTGCTGTCAAACAGTCCTCGCACCATCCTGTCGGTATGAGAGATAACCGCCGCCAGCCTCGCCCGCAGTGCCTGACCGCACGGACTTTCGTGAAGAAGGCCATCTACGGTCCCGCAGTCCCCGGCATCCTTACCATAGCAGACCTCCAGCATCTTGTGGCTCGCTGGCTGTTCATAGAGAAGTTCAAGTGTCCGATTATTCCCGGAGCGAACCAGCCTGCCCAGAGAACCATTCGCCCGCGCAACCCCTGTTTCGGTATGCTTCCGGAAATAATCCAGCACCGGGTACCGCTCCGCATCAGCCATAAACGCCGCCCGCAACTCCGAACTAACCAACAACGGAAGCCTGCCCAGCAACTTCTCAGACTGCGGTGAAATGGTCCTGTTCAACTCGCCCCTAGCTGTGGCCATGTTCCACCATCTTGATCACGCCCTGCTCATAACCAGGTGGCCGAAACAGCCCTGGGGGTCAATTTGGAAGTCCACGTTTTCGGCTGGAACTCCGGCCTGTGTGCAGAGGCTTCGCATATCATCTTCCGTGCGATGGATGAGTATCCAGTCACCGCACCATTCCATCAGGTTGCGGGACGGGTTTGCCGGTAGTGAATTCCCGGCCACCGCCTGTCCGCCTGCATTCGTCCACGACCACATTCTTCGTAACAGTGACGCCGCCTGTCGGTCGTTAAGGTAGTCGAGCAGACCTCCGCACCATACCATGTTGTAACTATCGGACTTCCGCAGAAGCAAAGCATTCTTGACCTCGAACACGACCCGGTCCTTCAGCCCGTGCGATTCCACGAGCGCACCGGCGTATTCAACCGCCCGCTCGTCAAGGTCTATGCAGTAAAACCGGGCGCCGTTGCCCGCGGTCGCCTCCGGTAGAAACTCGCACACATCACGACACGGCCCACAGGCGATACTCATTCCGGAGAAATGGCCGCTCACACCTGATGTCCTTCCCAGTACCTGCCCGAATAGCTGCTTTCGCCAGAGCAGAACCCGGACCGCGGCAACTCGATGGAAGAACATATCCCAGTAGATGCCATTACCCCCCCCATTTTCTGTTGGTAAATCCAGTCCATCAACAGGAAGTCTCCGGCGTACCCGAACGGCTTCTGCCGGACGTGACGAACAACCTCTCCTGCATCCATTTCAGTCGCGCAGTCAAAGCAGTACTTCATCAGCGCCGGGCGTTCTTCCGGCACCGCCCGGGCCATCTCCTCAATCCGCGCCAGCCGCTGGTGCAGTTCTTCATCAAACTCCACCGGCTCCATCTCCCGGATTCTCGGCAGGAAGCCCGCAAACCCGTCTATCTCCCTCTTCACCACAGTCGCTTCCATCACTAGCTGAACTCCCCCTCAGTTACCGGTTCCCCGAAACAGGTGAACGGTGCGTGCCCGAAGCCGTACTTCCGCGCCCGGTCGGCGGTAATGTCCATATGCCCGAGGTCTATCGGCCCGACGTGATGCTCAAGGTCACCTTCCAGCGCCTGCATAAACGTCTCCGCCCAGCAGGAGTAAGTCGTACCCTGTGGCACCTCGGGAATCGTGAACCCGATATCCACGCCCGGAATCGCGGCCATCGCGCCGTCTATCTTGACCACGTTGGAACGCTCGGCCCGCAGGCGGTGAAACGCCTCTTTCGGCAGGTTGGGCGAAACCGAGACTTCGTAAATCACCACTTTCGATGGGTGATTCTTAACCACCGGTGCGGTGACCAGCGCCTCGGCATTGCTGGTCGCGGTGACTATTACATCCGCGTCGGCCAGCGCGGCAAGGTCGGTCGAACTGCCGACCGCGCACTGCGATTCGGGCAGTTCCGCGCACAGTGCGGCAAGCTTGTTCGGGTTCGGGCCGACCAGCATCAGCCTGCAACCGGTCTCCGCCAGTTTCAGCGAGACCGCCCGGCCAATCAGGCCATACGCGCCCAGCACCCCAACCATCACCCTGTCCATACTCCGGCCGGTCTTCTCGACCGCCAACCGGACTCCTTCGACGGTCAGCGCCGAAGCATAGGCGTCACCGTGGGTAAGCGCGACCTTGACCTCGGGCCGGTCGGCCAGCCAGCGCCCCTGCATCGTCACCGACGATGTCAGCGAGGTCAGCCCGACCACATCCGCTCCGACTTCATCCTGAGCGTACAAAACCGCGTCAAGCACCCGGCGCACCGCACCTCGCGGGTCAGCGACCATTTCGGCTCCGGTCATCGAGAGCACTATGACACAGCATTCGGCCCGGTTTAGCAAAGAGAATCGATTTATCACCCGGTGCGGAACCGACCGGCCACCAGCCGAGTCCGGAAAATACAAAGGGCCATCGGAGACGTACCGGAGGTTGGCGAGAATTGCGGCCCGGAATGCTCTGTCCGCCATCACCACTTGCTAAGGCCGAACCGACCGACCCCGGCCCGTGCCCGTGATACGGCCCGGCCGCAGCAATGCTTGTTGGAGGAAGAAAGTCTGTCTGTCTGTCTGTCTGTCTGTCTGTCTGTAGCACAGAATGTGCCCGCCACGGTCGCGTCAGGGGCAAACGGGTCTGCAGACGGACACCGAACTCCCATTACAGTGCATCTCAACATGAAGTCTGCAGTATAGCCGGCGCGATAACATCGTCAAGCACTTATGAAACGTAGCCGCAGAACACACACCGGCCACGTTCCCGGTTGACCTGCGGTGCGGGGCGGCATAGACTGTCGGCGTGCGGGTTCTTCGTCAAGCCGAGTTCTGGTTCATCGTCGCCTCGGCGGCGGTGCTGACCATCGGCCATTACGCGGTCACTGCCGACGCGCCGTTCTGGCACCACCTGTTCCGCCGGCTCTATTACCTGCCGATGGTCATCGCCGGCTTCCGCTACGGCCTCGCCGGCGGCCTGCTCACCGCCGCCGCAATCAGCCTCGCCTACCTGCCCCACATCGTCATCACCCGGCACACCCTGCCCCTCGAAGCGCTCGAAGCCCGATTCGAAATCCCGCTCTAC
>DSBX01000169.1 GCA_011049385.1 Caldifarciminota bacterium
CGCGAAGTCGGCGCAGGACCGGCAGGAGCCGGCGAAGCTGTTCGGCTGCGGGGACCGGTTCGGAGCCGGGGCGGGTGGATTCCGCACCGATGTCCACGAAATCGGCGCCGTCCTCGGCCAGCTCCAGCGCGCGTTCGGCGGCACGTTCCGGTTCCGTCCACCGGCCGCCGTCGTAGAACGAGTCCGGGGTAACGTTGACGATGCCCATTACGTGACTGCGTGCGGCGAGGTCCATCTGCCGGCCGGCGACGGTCATCGTTCGATTCGGCGTTGCGAGACGTCGTTGCAGTTCGAGCAGGCCGGGGACCAGATTAGCAACGCACTCGGGCTGATGGGCGAGCCGTCGGCAGAGCTCGGGCAGTCGGCGGCGGGAGACAAACAGTACCGCGTCACTGCGTCGGACCCGTCCGGAAGCGATGCCGCGATGGACCGCGCAATCACCACCGCAGCCGATGGCGACCTGCTTCAGGATGTTCCCGGCCGCGGTGGATAGGGCAGTGAGGTAGACCGCCAGCGGCTGATGCTTGGCGCTGAAGATGCCCCAGCAGATTTCATCGGCGCCCACGCGAGCGAGTTCACGGTGGAGGTCCGCAGGTTGTTCGACCGCCAGAATTCGCACCCGAATATATACGCCGAGTCACAGCCGGTGTCAACTGCGGCGACAGACTTGTCTTAGAAGAGCCGCCGCCCGCCCCTCCCCCTTTGAAGGGGGAGGGGCAAGGGGACGAGGACTTGTCAGTCGAGCTTGACCAGCTTCTGGACGCGGGTGGCGCCGGTCGAGGGTTGGGTAAGCCGGGCGAAATAGAGCCCGGCGCTGAGCCGACCAGTCTCAGGGTGCCAGGTCGCGGTGTGTCGGCCGGGCCGGTGTTCGCCGTCCGCCAGCGTCGCCACCACCCGGCCCGAAGCGTCGAAGAGCCGAAGCCGGACCGGGCCGGCGACCGGGACTTCGTAACTGAGCCTGATCTGCCGGGTGAAGGGGTTGGGCTCGGGCGCGAGCAGGCGCAGGAAGCGCGGCTCGATCGGGCTGTCGGTGACACCGACGTCAACCGATTGGGTCAGCCGCATCATCCAGTCGTGCGTGGTCCAGAGCCGGAAGGTGTCCTGGTTCGACGAGAAGTAGGAACGCCGGTGAATGGGCGGGGTGTTGTCGGCGCCGACGCCCATCGCGGCCGAGGCGTCGGTCCAGCGGCTGATGAGCCAGACGTCGTCGGACGAACGAAGGGTGACGTCGAGTTCGAACTCAATCCAGCCGGGTGCAACCGGGGTCATCACGTTCGGGACCCGCTGTAGCACCGCGTTCGTGTCCGGCCGACCGGCGCCGTCGTCCTTGCAGACCATCACGTACTCGAAGGGCTGATTGGCCATGTTGACGTAGATTCTTCCCCCGCGGAGCGAGAGCGGCGGGTCGAGCGTCGGCGTGAACCGGACGTAGAACCTGTCGTCGTCGCGCCGGCCGACCCAGTAGTAGGAATCGGCGAGACCGTCGTCATAGATGATCTCCCAGGTAACGGAGAAATCGGAGACCAGCGTGTCGTTCTTCGGGAAGAAGTCATCCGGGCTGTGCGCGATGGCGATCGCCTGGTGTGGACCAACATCGGCCGAGGTGAATTCGGGCAGGGTCATGACAGCGCTGGATTCCGGCGCCAGTTGGGCGGTTGTGAAGTCTTCCTCGTAGACTGTCGCCCCGGCCGAGTCGCGGATGATCAGTTTGCCGGAGAGAGCGTCGGCGTAGGAGCCGTTGTTGCGGACCGTGACGCGCGGAACCAGCGACTGGTTGACGGTGTTCTCCTTGAATGGAGGGCCAACGTACTCGGGGCGCCCGTCGTGGAAGCACTTGGCCCGGACCAGCGCGGTATCGTCACCCGCGTAGTTGTCTCCCGGGCAGACGGTGTAGAATGCGCAGTCGTATAGTCCGTAGTCCGCGGGGGTCCAGTTGGAGAAAGTGACAGACCGGGTTGCTTCCGGTGCGAGGTCGGTGACGACCGCGCTGTCGAGATAGATGAGGCTATCGGTGTCGGTGGTGATACGCAGGAAGGCGCTGAGGTCAGTGGTGACACGGCCGTAGTTGGCGACCGTGGCCGCAGGCGTGATGTTCTGCCCGACCTGGATGTGCCGGCCGGGTGCGCTGGTCAAGTGCATCCCGACGTTGACCGAATCGCGCTCGCCGACGATGACCGCGTAGACCTGGCCGCCGTTGCCCATCACCTGCGCGTGGACCGCTTTGCCGCCGGCGACGGCGAAGGTGCCGTCGTCGGATATGTCGCAGGCGAAGAGCGAGCCGGGTTCCTCGTTGCGGGTGATGCCGATGAGCGGGGTGGAGCTGGCCCGGTCGTGGATGGTGAAGACGTGGAAGGTGCCGGTGGTGGCGCGGTCGCCCCAGGAGGCGGCGGCGATGCGTGAGCCGTCGGCGGAGAGCGCGACCGAGGGGACATACGCGCCCTGGCTGCCGTAGCCCTGGTAGGTCCATAGCGGAGTCGCCGAGCTTGAGTCGTAGACGCTGAGCCTGCCGTCGTTGTAGCCGCTGCCGCAGGCGATGGTCGAGCCGTCGCGTGAGATGCCGACGCCGGCGACCCACGGCGTGCCGGCCTGTGCACTCCAGCGCATGACGTAGCCGGACCCGTCCCAGCGCCAGAGTCGGACTCGGCCCTGGTAATCACCGGTGACGATAAGGTTTCCGTCGCCGGAGATTGCGGCAGGGTACTGGGTACCCGCGCTCGAGGTGCCGATGGGAATGCCGGGGCGGCGGACGCCGGAGTCGTAGACGAGGCAGGAGTCGTAGATGGTGACCGCGACAATCGAGCCGTCGTCGGAGAGGTCGAGGCCCTGGAGCCTTTCCGGCGAGGGAAAGGGCGCGGTCCAGAAGGTGTCACCGCTCGCAACGTCGAGAGCGTAGACCGTGCCGTTCTGGGCCGCGGCGACGGTGGAGCCGTCGTGGGAGGCCCGGGCGTAGCCGTTGGCGCTGACCGGGTAGGGGTAGGTCCAGTCCGGTATGCCTGAGGTGCGGGACCACTTGTGAGCGTGAGTGCGGCCGGAGAGGGCGAGCACCCGGCCGTCCCGGGAGGCGCCTATCTGCTGGCCGCCGTAGTTGCCGGTGTAGGAGCCGGGGGCGGACCAGCGGGGCACGTTGCCCGCAAGCGTACGGTAGTAGTCGGCGCGTTCGACGTTGAGGTACCAGTCGGCCAGGACGTGAACACCGTCACCGGACAGCGCGATTGACTGGCATATCGCCGCGCGGTGGTTGCGGTCCACCCAAAGTACGGCGGTGTCGGCAAGCACCGAAGCTGACGGCCCCGGGGCAGGGTAGTTGTCAATCGTGCCGGTTTCGGTCCTGATGCGGAAGTAGGTCTGTTGGCTACCGTCGACGCCGGTGACGACCACCGGTTCGATGCCGACCGGCATCGCGGCGAGGGTCGCCGCCAGTGCCGCGATTATGAGCAGGCTTCTCATCTTGTCTCCTTGGTTTCCTCGGTTCATCCACGCCTTGCCAGCAGTCGGGCAAGGAGTGCCCGCTGGGCGTGGAGCCGGTTTTCTGCCTGGTCGAGGACGATTGATTGCGGGCCGTCGAGGACCTCGGCGGTGATTTCATCACCCCGGTGGGCGGGCAGGCAGTGAAGCACTTTCGCTTCAGGTTTCGCCTTTGCCAGCAGTTCGGCGTTGAGCTGGAAAGGCCGGAAGATCTTGGCGCGCTGGGCCGCTTCGCCTTCCTGGCCCATCGAGGCCCAGACATCGGTGTAGACGTAGTCGGCC
>DSBX01000221.1 GCA_011049385.1 Caldifarciminota bacterium
CACCGGGTGCGGCCGGGTCGGCAACGTCCAGGATGCGGAGCCCGTGATTCCAGCCGGCGACGAGCGCGCGGTCCCCGGCGACGGCAACGGCGCAGGCCCGGCGCAGGTCTTCGCGCCGACCGACTTCCACCGGCCGGACCGGGTCGGAGACATCGGCGATGCGCAGACCCGCATCCCAGGCCGCGATGAAAGCGTGCTCATCGGCGAGGGTGACCGCGTAGGCGCGGCCCGGCAGGGGGAGCGCACCGACCGCGACCGGCCGGGCCGGGTCGGACAGGTCGGCGACCAGGAGCCCGGAGTCGCCGGCCGCGACATAGCCGGTGCCCTCGGCGACGAAGACACCGGTCGCCGCGTCGGGTACCGGCAGGCGGCCGACCGCGACCGGCCGGGCCGGGTCGGCAAGGCTGACGACGACGAGCCCGGCTTCACCGGCGGCGATGAAGGCGAAGCTGTCGGTGGCGGCAAGGGCGTAGGCGCGGCCCGGCAGTGCCAGCCGGGCCGTCCGGCGCGGCGCCTGCGGGTCGCGGAAGTCAACGACGACGAGCCCGGAGTCAACGTCCGCGACGAGGAGGTGGTCCCCGAAGGCGGCGACGCCCCGGGCCCAGCCCGGGTGGTCGTACCGGCCGAGGAGCCGGGGCCGGTCCGCCGCGCTCACGTCCCAGGCTTCGAGCCCGTCCGGGCCGAGCCCGAGGTAGAGCCGGTCGCGGGTGAGGCTCATTGACCAGGCGGTGCCGCCGGCGGCGAGCACGGCTACTACCGGCGGCGGGCCGGGCGCGGCGAGGTCGAGGACGTGGACCGCTTCACCCGCACCCCAGAAGGCGATGCCGCGGGCGGTATCCAGGAGCACCGAGTAGGCCGGGACGACCGGGTGTGAGTCGAGGGTGCGGGCGGCGGGGGAGACCGGGGCCGGTTTCTCGCGCCCCGGGCCCGGACAGCCGGCGGCGAAAATGACGACGGACAGGGCGAGGATGCCCGGCGCGGTCATCAACGGAAGACGAGCAGTTTGTCGCGTACGCTGGCCACGCTGGTGCCGGTGCCGGTGCCGGTGTCGGCGGAGCGGGCGTCGAGCTTGTAGAGGTAGACGCCGTTGGCGAGCCGGTTGCCGTGCGCGTCGCGGCCGTCCCAGTGAAGCTGGTTGTAGCCGAAGCCGCAGGCGACCGGCGGCAGGTGTCGGACGAGCCGGCCGCTGATGGTGAAGACCTTGACGCCGACGAAGGCGGGCCGGGTCAGGACAAAGGTGAACCGCGCGTCGTCGGCGACCGGGTTGGGCCAGACCAGCGCGGAGTCAATCCGCAGCGGTTCATTGAGCGCGGAGCGGATGTGGCAGGTGACGACGAGGCGGTTCAGATAGTTGTCCGAGGCGAAGAAGGTCAGTGCTTCCCTTTCCTGGGTCGCGCGCCAGGGGAGCGAGAAGGCGCCGCGGGTCGCGGAGCCGAGGTCGTAGTGGAACCGGTCGTGGAGCAGGATGCGGTCCTGTACCTGACCGCCGCGGACCAGCGACAGCCCGTAGTCGGGCACCGGCGCGAGCAGGATGCCGGATTCGTCCTCGAGCTCGCCGCGCAGGACGAATTCGGTCGGGACCTCGGTCGTTTCCGCCGGGGCAAGTTCGATGTCCCCGGCGAAGAGCCGGAGCGTCGGCGGCCGCGAATCTTCGCCCTCGCGGGCCGGCCCGAGGGGCAGGTCAACCCGGCCGCTGGTGTAGCCAAAGCCGCCGTCCCAGGCGAGGAGGCCGACCGCGGCACTGCCCGGTATCCGGGCGTACCAGCCGTCGTTGACCACGACGGTGTCCGGGTAGTCGAGGGTCGGGACGCGGAACTCGGCGGCGAACCGGCCGTCACGGACCGCGCCGAGGCCGGAAAAGAGCCGGTAGCCGGGCAGGAGGTAGTTCGTTGCGCCGACGTCCGAACGGTAGTAGCGGTACCAGTCGAGCTCGCGCACCGAGACGCCGACGAGACCGTCGGCGAACGGCGCCGAGTCGCCGACCGCGTTGACCGCGCCCGGGTAGAGCGTGTCGGGCCGGACCGCGACCGGCAGGCCCGGGGCCGGGATGCGCGGCCGCGCGGCCGGGTCGCCGAACAGGTTGTAGATCGTGTACCACCACCAGGCGGCGAAGAACGCCGGCCCGAGCGGCTCGCCGGGATGGTCGAGCATGCCGCCGAACAGCCTGGCGGCGAAGGTCTCGTTGGGCCCGGAGACGGTCGCCTTGGACGCCCCGATGGTCGCGATGCAGCCGCCTTCGGGCATGCGCACCAGCTCCTCGGCGACGGATTCGAAGCGGGTGTCATCGTAGCGGCCGACGCCGCAGGAGCCGAAGAAGGCGATGGGGTTGCGCGAGCCGCCGCCCACCCGGCCGATTCCGTCAATGTGCAGGACCCGTTCGTGGGTGAGCTGGAACCCGGCGCCGTGGCCGAAGAAGGCCCAGAAGAGCGCGCCTTCGTCGAGCCGGGCGAGGAGCTCGGCCCGGGCCCCGGCCTTGTCGTTGATTCCGGTCAGCGGGTACTCGGTCAGGTAGACCTTGACCGGGTCGAGAAGGTCGCGGGCAAGGACGGCCAACGGCTCGCAGCCCATTCCGATGTGTCGGAACCCGATCTGGTCGGGCCGGTCCGGGCTGCCCTCGTACTCGTCGTCGGCGAGGAGCAGGAACCGCCGGGTCCAGAGCCCGGGCTCCTGGGTTTCGTAGGTCCGGACCTTGTCAAGGGCCTGCCGGAGCTCGACCGCGTTCCGGGCGGTGATGCGGCCGAGGATCATCTCGGGCCGGCCGTCGCCGCTGAAATCGGCGTACCAGACGTCGTGGGACCGGGAGGACTGGTCGTAGACCTCCGGGTCAACCCCGAACCCGACCTGGTAGGAGGGAACCATCGGCGGGTACTCGCCGCCGAGGCAGTTGCGGTAGTCGTAGGTCGCGTCGCCGGCCAAGAGGGTGTAGCTCGGCCGCCGGAGGGTGAGGAGCTTCTTGATTGCACCCGGTTCCTCGACCCCGAAGGCGTAGTCGTCGTAGATGTCGGAGAGCCGGGCCGCTTCGGCCCGGGCGCCGGGCAGGCCGGCGATGTTGCCGTCGCGGTAGCGGGCGAAGAGCCGGGCCGCGGGGTAGAACTCGTCCGGGCTCACGACGTAATAGTCGGCCGCCTGCGGACGGGCGCGGAGCCGTCCCGGCTCGCGCCGCTCGACCGATACCGGCTCGCGCAGGTTTCCGGCGGTCGCGGCCGCAAGCCGGACCGGCGCGGAGGCGGCCAGCCGCGCGTCCCGGCGACGGCCGGTGACGGTGGTGCCGGTCAGGCGCCGGGGCCGGAACGGGTCGGTGACGTCGAGCAGGAAGACGTCGCCGGACGCGCCCTCGATGCCGAACTCGTGGGTGCCGGCCGAATCGAAGCCGAAGGTGATGAACGGCCGGGTGGAGGAAAGTTCGAGCCGGGCACGGTAGCGCACCTCGAGCCAGTCGAGGTAGACCGTCGCCTGCGGCTCGCCGTAGAGCTCGAAGGTCAGCGTGTCCGGGCCGGGCCCGGCCGGGACCGAGACCGGGAAGGTGAAGTTCGCGGGCTGGGGCAGGGCGGGTCGGGGCGTGATGACGACGGTGTCCAGCACCGTCCCGTTCAGGTGCAGCCGGGCGAAGTAATAGAGCGTCAGGTCGCCGCCGGGCTTGACGCCGTAGAGCCGGCCGCTGATGCTCTCGATGCTGTCCCGGCCGGGCAGGTCGAGCGGTCGCCGGAAGAGCGCGGTATCGCGGCC
>DSBX01000334.1 GCA_011049385.1 Caldifarciminota bacterium
GGGTCGGGCTGGTGGATTCGCTGGGCGGGCTCGGCGACGCGGTGGACTGGGCCCGCGAGCGGGCGAAGGCGCACGGCGCCGAGGCGGTGAACTGGCCGCGCCCGAAGCCGGGGTTCCTGCCCGGGCCGGAACGCCTGCTCGACGATGCCCTCAAGGGACTGCTGTGGCGGTAGCGAAGGCGCGGAAGAAGAGGGTGCGGACCCGGGAGGGTTCCTCGCCCACCGTTGTCTGTCGCTGTGAGGAGGTGACCGAGGAGGAGATTCGGCAGGTGATTCGCGAGGGCCACGACACGCTCGAGGCGGTCAAGCGGGTGCTCCGGACCGGGATGGGACATTGCCAGGGTCGGGGCTGTCTGCGCACCATCGCCCGGATGATCGAGCAGGAGACCGGCCGGCCGGTCGCGGAACAGCGCTGGCCCCGTTCCCGGCCGCCGCTCAAGCCCCTGCCGCTGGGAATGCTCGGGGAAACGGCTCGAAGGGTCAAGGGTGAGAGATAGAAGCGTTGCCGGCGTGAAGCCGTCGCGGTGCTCGCCGGACGTGATTGTCATCGGCGGCGGGGTCATCGGCGCCGCGACCGGTTACCATCTCGCGAAGCTGGGCCGGAAGGTGCTCCTGCTCGAACGGGATTTCCCCTGCGCGGGCTCGACCGGCCGGTGCATCGGCGGCATCCGTGCCCAGTTCACCCACGACCTTTCCATCCGGGTGATGCTGGAGAGTGTCAAGATGTTCTCGGAACTCGAGGAGGAGCTCGGCCGGGGCGTGGATTGGCACCAGGGCGGCTACCTCTTCCTCGCTTTCGACGAGGCCCGCGAGCGGGCGTTCAAGGAGGCGATTGCGGTCCAGCGCCGGTATGGACTTTGGGTTGACTATGTCGGTGTGCGCGATTGCGTTCGGCTCGTGCCGGGCCTCGACACCCGGGGACTGCGCGGCGGAGCCTACTGCCCGACCGACGGCCAGGCCGACCCGTTCAAGGTGACCTACGGCTATCTCGCGGGCATCAAGCGGCTCGGCGGCACGGTGATGACCGGGACCGAAGTCGTGAAGGTGAACACCCGGGGCGACCGGGTGGTGTCGGTGACCACGCGCCGGGGTGACGAGCACCATGCGCCGGTGGTGCTGAACGCGGCCGGGCCCTGGGCCGCGGAGGTCGGCCGGCTCGCGGGTGTCGAGATACCGGTCGAGCCGGACCGGCACGAGTCGCTGGTCACCGAGGCGGTCGAGAGGATGTTCGAGCCGATGCTGGTGGACTACCGGGCCGACGGCTGTTACTTCGTCCAGCACATCGGCACCGGCCACTTCGTCGGTTGTTACACGCCGGAGAAGCTGGTGCCGGGGCTCGATACCGGCGTCAGCGACGAGTTCATCACCGAGATGCCGCGCCGGATGGTGCGGCTCGTGCCCCGGCTCCGAGGTGTCAAGGTCCTGCGCCAGTGGTCGGGAAGCTACGAGATGAGCCCGGACGGAAACCCGGTTTGCGGACCGACCCCGGTCGAGGGCTTCTATGTATCGGGCGGGATGAGCGGCCACGGCTTCATGTTCGGGCCCGCGGTCGCCCGGTTGATGGCCGAGTTGATTGACTGTGGCGAGCCGCACCTCGCGCTCGACCAGTTCGCGCTCGACCGTGACTACGGCCGGCGCGAGGCGATGAAGTAGTGGGGTGAACTCCCGCCGCTTGACAGCCGGCCTTTTTCCGGGTTACATCGAACAGGTATAAACGCTCTCGCTTCGAGAGCAGGAGGCGGTCAATGATGAAGATGTGTGCAAGTATCGTCCTGCTGGCGGTGTGTGCGGCGCTTGGTGCCGATGTCGCGGCCGGTGTCGGGGTCGGACGGCTCGACGCGGTGCCCGGCCAGATGAACCTGCAGGGCTATCTGACCGACGCCGCGGGCAATCCCATTGAAGGCCAGCGTTCCGTGCTGTTCCGGGTTAATCGCGGCACCGGCGTCCAATGGCAGGAGACCCAGGTCTGTACCGTTCGGGCCGGGCTGTTCAGCGTGAGCCTGGGACGGGTCGTGCCGTTGCCGGACAGCATCTTCCGTCCGGGCGAGGAACGGGAGTTGGAGCTGGAAGTCGAGGGCCAGACGCTGGCACCCAGGGTGGCGCTGACCTCGACCGGCTTTGCATTTCGCGCCGGCCGCAGTGACGAGGCGGCGAACGTGGACCGCCCGCTGGCGGTGCCGATCGAGACCAATGAAATCCGAGACCGTGCGGTGACGATGGGCAAGCTCAACCAGGCGGACGCGCTGCCGGGTGAGGTCATCAAGTGGACCGGTTCCAACTGGGCGCCGGCCCCGGACCAGTCCGGTGGGCCGCCGTCCGGCAACGCCGGCGGCGACTTGACCGGGACCTACCCGAACCCGCAGGTCGCCGGCCTGCGCGGGCGAACCGTCGCGACGACCACACCCTCAACCGGGCACATTCTGCACTGGTACAGCAGTCAGTGGCGGCCGGTCGGTCTCGGTGGCGACCTGGGTGGCCGGGTTGATGCCGCGACGGTCGAGGGTCTGCGCGGCCGGACGATTTCCACTTCGACGCCCTCGACCGGCGATGTCCTGCACTGGTACAGCAGTCAGTGGCGGCCGGTCGGTCTTGGTGGAGACCTGAGTGGTCGTCTGGATGCGGCGACCGTCACCGGGCTCCAGGGTCGGGCGGTATCAACCAACACGCCCGGTTCCGGGAATGTGCTTACCTGGTACAACAGCCGGTGGACTCCGCGACCGCCCACGATGCCCGGGCAACTCGGCTCGGTCCGGCTGGTGCGGGGACAGGCGAGGGTCACGCTCGATGCCGGATTGCTCGGTGATGTCGGAACCGGTTACTATGTCTTCACCCAGCAGACCGAAGGCGAGCCGGTGGCGGTTGTCGTGCGCAAGCACGAGGGCTGGTTCGAGATTGTCGCCGGAAGCGATGCCGATGCAGGATTCGACTACCGGGTCGTGGCAGGAGGCGAGCAATGAGGCGGTATGCGGCCGCACTGCTGTTGCTGGTCGCATTCTTGCCGGCCCAGGACTATGTCCTGCAGGCAAGCGTGGTGGACGGCGGCGGCAGGACGCTGGGCTCGACGGAATACCGTTGCGGGCTGAGTGCCGGACAGACGGTTGCATCCAGTCCGTTGGCGAGTTCGGGCTATGTCGCCGTGCTCGGCTTCTGGAACCGGCCGTTTCAGCTCATCGGTATCGGCGAAGAGGCTGATGCTGAGCCGGTGCCGACCGGTTTCAGGCTTGCCGGAGTCGCGCCCAATCCTTTCTCCGGACAAACCGTGGTCCGCTTCAGTCTGCCGGCCGAGACCGAAGTCAATCTGCGTGCTCTTGACCGGAGCGGTCGGGAAGTCGCCGTGCTGTTGCAGGGTGTTCAGCCCGGGGGCGAGCACCGCGTGACGTGGGATGCTCGTTCGGTTGACCGGCGTGAGATTCCGAACGGCGTCTACTTCGTCGAACTCACGGCCGGGAGCCGACGTGAGCTGGCCAAGGCGGTCGTTGCTCGTTGAATCGCATTCGATGAGTATTCGGGGTTCTTTTATGCTGTTAACCTCAAGGAGGCAGTGATGAGTCGGATAGTGACCGGATTGCTGGTCCTGGTCGTTCTCGCGGCCGGGGCCGGCCGGATCGAGCCCCTGCTCATCGAGCAGATGGCCGAGCTGGACGGCGGCGAGAGAATCGAAGTGATGGTGGTGCTGGCCGAGCAGTTGGACGGCGAGAGCATCATCCGGAATCTCAA
>DSBX01000377.1 GCA_011049385.1 Caldifarciminota bacterium
AGAAATCGGAACCCGCAAACTACCTCCGAAACCCAAACCAAGGCCCAAACCCCGACGGACGGGCTATGACGTTTTCGCTGTGCATCAGCTATGACGTTTTCGCTGTGGTTTGACAACCCGCGCCGACGGCCCCGGCAATCGGCTCTTGACCGCGGCGGTCAGATATGTATTATTGCGCAACTATGCAACATACTACCGGCCCGGCCCGACTGCTGGCCGCGCTCGGCAACGAACACCGGCTTGAGATTGTCGAACTCCTGCGCCGGGGCGAGCGCTGTGTCTGCGAAATCACGCCCACCTTCGCGCTCGACCCGTCGGTCGTCTCCCGCCACCTCGCCATCCTCGAACGCGCCGGGGTCATCGTCTCGCGCCGGGACGGCCGGAGAGTCTTCTACCGGATTACCGACCGGCGGCTCCTGCGGGTGCTCGACCTCGCCCGACTTCTCGCCGGCCGCCCCGCGCCGGCTTCAATGGATGCCTGATGCTCGATTCGATTCTCGCCAACGCCGACCGCATCATCAACACCCAGCCCCTGCTCGCGGTGCCGGTCGTCTTCCTCGGCGGGCTGGTCACCACGCTCAACCCCTGCGTGCTGGCCTCGATTCCGCTCGCCATCGGCTTCGTCGGCGGGTACACCAAGGGCCGGAGCAAGGGCTACCCCTTCCTGCTCGCGCTGTCGCTGTTCGTCGGCATCGCCGCCGCCTTCACCGCGCTCGGCCTCGTCGCCGGGCTCGCGGGCACGCTCTTCGGCACGACCTCGAAGTTCTGGCCGGCGCTGATCGCTGTCGTTTGCGTCGTGATGGGCGGGCAGATTCTTCTCTTCCCCAACTTCGAGATACCGATGCCCCGGCACGTCACCCCGAAGGTCGGCGGCATCATCGGCGCTTTCCTGCTCGGGGCGCTCACCGGGGTCATCGCCACACCCTGCGCAGTGCCGATTCTCGCGGTCCTGCTGTCCTATGTCGCCTCGCAGGGCAACGTCCTCTACGGCGGGCTGCTGCTCTTCACCTACGCGCTCGGCCATTCGGTGCTGGTGCTCGCGGCAGGTTCCTCGATGGGCCTCGCCGAGGCGATGGTGAACTCGAAAGGCCTGAAGAGATTCTCGGTTATCCTCAAAAAGGCCTCGGGCGTCCTGCTCCTGCTCGTGGCCGCGTTCTTCATCTATGAGCTTGTCAAACGCTAGTACGGAGGCAAACCAATGAAGCGAACAACCATTGCCGCGACGGTTGCGGTGCTGATGCTCGTCCTGCTGGCCGGCTGTCCGGTGGAGCCCGGGGTGCAGGCCGAGCCGGCCAAAGCCACGGTTGCAGAGTACGCCGAAACTGCCGACACCCTGATGCCGGTTGATAACACTGTCAGCCTTGAAGAAGAACCGGTTCCGGCCGCGCCGGAGCCTGCGTCCGAAACGAAACCCGAACCGCCGCCTGCGCCGGAGCCTGTACCGGAGCTGCCGCCACCGAAGCCCAAGATCCTGCCTCGGATGTGGGCGTTCGGTGCCGACCGGTGCATCCCCTGCGTCCAGATGCGGCCGTTCCTTACCGAACTGGTGGACGAATACGCCGGTCGGGTCGAGGTCATACGCTTCGACGTCTACCAGGACCGGGAACAGGCGACGCAAGCCCGCATCCAGATGATCCCGACCCAGATATTCTACGACCCGGAAGGCAAGGAGCTGTTCCGGCATGTCGGGTTCTATGAGAAGGACTCGATAATCGCGAAGTTCCGACAATTCGGCTGGGAGTAACCGGTGAAGGAACGCTGGAAGTTTCTGCTCATCCTGGCCGCGTTCCTGCTCTTCTTCTTCCTGCCGGTCGAACTGCCCCGGGTCCAGGGCGCCCTGCTCGAAGGCTTCCTGATGCTTCAGGACTACGCCCGGCTCCACGTCCTGCTCTGCCTCGTGCCCGCCTTCTTCATCGCCGGCGCAATCCAGAACTTCATCTCCAAGGAAGCGGTGCTCAAGTACTTCGGCCCGAAATCGAACAAGTTCCTCGCCTATTCGGTCGCCTCGGTCTCGGGCGCGATTCTCGCGGTCTGCTCCTGCACCGTCCTGCCGATGTTCATGGGCATCTACTACGCCGGGGCCGGACTGGGCGTGGCCACGACCTTCCTCTACTCCGGTCCGGCGATAAACGTCCTCGCCATCCTGATGACCGGCCGGGTGCTCGGGCTCGAACTCGGCGCGGTCCGGGCCATCGGCGCGGTCATCTTCTCGGTTGTGGTCGGGCTCGGGATGGCGCTCATCTTCCTCAAGTCCGAACGGCAGAGGGCCGAAGCCGCCGGGCTGGTCGGCCTGTCCTCGGAACCGACCCGGCGCAACCTCGGCCAGAACATCCTCTACTTCGCGGCGATGATTCTCTTCCTCGTCTTCGCCAACTGGGGACAACCGGCCGAACCGGTCGGATTCTTCAACGCGGTCTTCGCGGTCAAGTGGTATCTCGCCGGCGCCTTCCTGCTCGCCACGCTGGCGATGACCTGGCGCTGGTTCTCCGGCGAGGAACGCAAGGCCTGGGTCGGCTCGACCTGGACCTTCGCCAAGCAGATACTGCCGCTCCTGCTCGGCGGCGTGTTCGTGGCCGGGGTTCTGCTCGGCCGGCCGGGTGAAAACGCCGGCATCATCCCGGACAAGTTCATCGCCGGCCTCGTCGGCGGCAACTCGCTCTGGGCCAACCTCTTCGCCTCGCTCTCGGGCGCGCTGATGTACTTCGCGACCCTGACCGAAATCCCGATTCTCCAGGGCCTGCTCGGCTCGGGAATGGGCAAGGGCCCGGCGCTCGCGCTCCTCCTCTCCGGCCCGGCGCTCTCCCTGCCCTCGATGATAATCATCCTCCGGACCATCGGCGCGAAACGGACGCTTGCCTTCATCGGGCTGGTGGTCATACTCTCAACCGTGGCCGGGCTGATTTACGGTATGCTCTAAGAAAGGAGCAGGATATGAAAGTCCAGGTACTCGGCATCGGCTGTGCCCGTTGCCAGGAACTCGAAAAGCGGGTCCGCGACACGCTCGCCGAGATGAACCTCGCCGCAGAGGTCGAGCACGTGAAGGACCTGAAGACCATCGCCGCGATGGGCGTGCTGATGACCCCGGGATTGATGATTGACGGCAAGGTCGTAGCCCAGGGCAAGATTCCCTCGAAGGAAGATCTCAAGAAGCTGTTGTCCGGGGGGCAGTAGCTTGTCCGACATAACCTGCGCCTGCGGCACGAAGGACCTGCTACTCCTTGCCTGCTCGGGCGGCTCCAACGTCGGCCAGATTGCCAACGACGCGGCCAAGGCGCTCGAAGGCTACGGCCAGGGCTCGATGTACTGCGCCGTCGGCGTCGGCGCGCAACTACCTAACTTTGTCAACGGCGTGCGCGAGAAACCTTGCGTGGCCATTGACGGCTATCCGGTCGCCTGCGTGCGCAAGTCGCTCGAGAAGGTCGGCGTGAAGCCTGCGGTCCACATCGTCGTCACCGAACTCGGCATCAAGAAGCACGGCGAATTCGACCACACCAACGACGACATCGCAAAGGTGGTCGGCGCGGTCGCGGACGCGCTGGCGAAGACACCATGAGCGTTCAGCCTGATCCGCTCGTCTGCTACTGCGGCAAGGTAACGCGCGGCCGTATCGTCTCCGCCATCCGCGCCGGTGCCACGACGCTCAAACAGATTCGGAAGACAACCGGCGCCGGAGTCGGCGACCGCTGCAAGGAACTGAATCC
>DSBX01000187.1 GCA_011049385.1 Caldifarciminota bacterium
CGCCACCATCGGCCGCCTGCTCAAACCCGAGAAGCTGACCCCGGCCCAGATCGAGTTCGTGGACATCGCCGGGCTGGTCGAAGGCGCCAGCCGGGGCGAAGGCCTCGGCAACCGGTTTCTCGCCCACATCCGTGAATGCCACCTCATCCTGCACCTCGTCCGCAACTTCGCCTCGACCGACGCGCCCCACGTCTTCACGGACGTGAACCCGGACCGTGATGCCGCGGTCGTCGAAGCCGAACTCGCGCTCGCCGACCTCCAGGTCTGCGAAGCCCGGCTCGAACGCCTGCGCAAGGAACCGAAGACCCCGGAGAACCTGCTCCTGCTCGAGGCGCTGGAACCGGTCACCGAGAGCCTGGGCCGGGAGTTCCGCCGCCCTGCGGCCGACCACTGCGAAGCCCTGCGCCCGCTCCAACTCTTCGTCACCCGGCCGGTCATCCATGCACTGAACTGCTCAGACACCGCGCCAGCGGACCCGACCCGGTTCCCGTCGCTCACCGCACGCGGTTGCCTGCTCTTCTCTTCCGCGCTCGAAGCCGCGGCCAACGGATTCGCCGAATCCGAGAAGGCCGAACTGCGCCAAGGTCTCGGACTCGCGCCGGAGGGACCTTCGGCGATAACCGCCCGCTGCTTCACCGAACTCGACCTGATCCGGTTCTACACCATCAAGGGCGTGGAATCCCGCGCCTGGTCCGCGCCACGCGGCACGACCGCGGCCGAGGCCGCAGGCCTCATCCACACCGACCTCGCCCGCGGGTTTATCCGCGCCGAAGTCCTGAACTACGCCGACCTCGTCGCCACCGGCGACTTCCACCTTGCCCGCGACGCCGGCAAGGTTAGAATCGAAGGTAGAAACTACGTCGTGCAGGACGGCGACGTCCTGCACGTCCGCTTCCGCAACTGAATGGAGGAAAGTTGAACCACTACGAAGCCGTAACTCTCCTTGTCCCGGAATTCTCCGACAAGGACGTCCAGAAGTACGTTGATGACCTTGGCGAACTCCTGGCCCGGCTGGGCGCGGATGACATCCGCCCGGCCCGGGTCGAACGCCGCTCGCTGGCCTACCCGGTCAAGAAGCGTACCGAGGGATACTACGTTCACGTCCATTGCGACGCGCCCGCGACCCTGCCCGAGGCGGTCCGCACCGAGTTCAAGCACCGCGAGGGCATCCTGCGCCTGGCGTTCGTGCGCGGCCCCAAGCCGGAAAACGAACCCGAGCCCGCAGCCGCACCGGCGAGAGAAGAGCCGAAGCCTGCGCCCGAGCCGGAGCCTACCGCTGAGCCGGAAGCCGTCCCGGCAGAACCGGACGCGGCCCCGGCCGAGGAAACGGAACGGGACGATGGCTGACATCCGCCTCCCCAACCTGAACCTTGTACTGCTCGCCGGGCGCGCCACTGCAGACCCCGACCTCCGCTACACACCCAAGGGCACGGCGGTGCTCCAGTTCCAGCTCGCGGTCAACCGCCGCTACCTCGACCGCGCCACCAATGAATGGAAGGAAGACCCATCGTTCTTCACCGTCGTTGTCTGGGGCGAGCAGGCCGAGCGCGTCGGCGAGCGAATAAAGAAGGGCTCGGCGGTGATGCTCGAAGGCGAAATGCGCAGTCGCACCTGGGACGACAAGGAAGGCCGCAAGCGCACGGTCGTTGAAGTACACGCCCGCCGGGTCCAGGTCCTGGACCGGTTCAGCACCGGGCGCAGTGAGTCTGGACCGGGCGCGGCCGGCCTGCCCGACTCGAGCAATCCGGACGGCCCTGAAACAGGCTCGGACCAGCTCGACGACATCCCGTTCTAGCCGACTCGCGCCGGCCACCGGACCGCTGAGAATCAGGGCTCAAGCATCAGGTCCCGGCCCGGTCTCTCGGGCGCGGTCTCGAGTTGCTCCCGGTAGTCCCAGTGGTAGGGTATTGGGAACCATACCCGCACCGGCGCCTCATAGTGCTCCGCCGGGTGAAAGGTAGCCTGCAAGGCGGCGTCAAGCGCAATCGAATCCGCCTCCACGAGCCCGGAACTCTCGACCACCTTCACCGCCAGCACCGTGCCATCAAGATCAACCAGCGCTTCGACCAGACAGCTTCCCGAGAAGGCGTACTTGGCCAGCACCTGCGGGTAGCCGGTGCCGACGAATCGAATCGGCTCGGGCGGCACCTGGACCCGGTAGAAGCCGACCTGCTGGCGGAAGTCTCCCAGCAAAGGCAAGACCCAGTCATCCCAGTAACGCAACATTCCCGGGCAGTTGAACTCCAGCACGACCTCGTCATCGGAGACCAGGACGCTACCCGCCTCCGGCGACTGACCGACTACGTGGAACTCCGGCACCAGCGCGGTATCGAACGAGACCTGACGGTAGCCCGGCCTGATACCCAACTCGCGCAGAGCGCGGCTTGCCGGGTACAGCGCCTGCCCGACGACATTCGGCATCAACACCGGCTCGGCATCGGTCTGACCGGCCGTAGCCGACAACAGGCAAATCAGCAACACTCTGACCATGGACCAGCCTACGTCATCAGCCGGTGCTGTCAAACCGTCTCAGCGCGCCAGCGTCCTCAGCAGTTCGTCGAACTCGGCCCGCGTCGCGGGGTCGGTCAGTGCGCTGTCCAGCGACGTGACAAAGTCCCAGTCATCATCGTGCGCCCG
Organism: Caldifarciminota bacterium; assembly: GCA_011049385.1. Taxonomy (GTDB): domain Bacteria; phylum Hydrothermota; class Tepidihabitantia; order Tepidihabitantales; family Tepidihabitantaceae; genus DSBX01. Next base: position 2,638 of record DSBX01000187.1, read on the forward strand.
CAACAACTCATCTAGCCGGGCGGTCGGGGTCCGGCTCCGTTCGGACGTGTTGCCGTCTCGCATCTGTAGAACCCGACGCAGAAGCTCGTAGTCGCCGGTCTCCCCGGCGGCCGGGTTCTTATGGCCGATACCCAGGCGGCCGACGATACCGGCCAGCAAGTCGCCCGCACTCGCCTGCGCACCGGCCTGTTCTCGGGCCCAGCTCACCAACTCCGATTCGCGCTCGGGCCGGTTGGCTTCGACGATACCGACGAGTACCAACGCGCCGGCCAGCGCCAGCGCCACCAGCAACTGACGGTCCTTGTTCATTGACATCCCCTTCCCGGTGCTCTCTGCGCCTGCGGCGCGTACGTCACCACTACAATTATACCCGAACCACCAGCCCAGGCCAAGCGCCGACTTGCCCCGGACGCGCGCGCAACCTACAATCATCGCGCATATGGTCAGTCAACCGGACGTCATCGTTGTCGGTGCGGGTCACGCCGGCTGTGAAGCAGCGGCCGCGGCCGCCCGGCTCGGCTGTACCACCCTGCTCCTGACCACGAACCTCGACTGCCTCGCCCTGCTCTCCTGCAACCCGGCCGTCGGCGGCATCGGCAAGAGCCAGCTCGCCCGCGAGGTGGACGCCCTCGGCGGGCTGATGGCCCGGGCCGCGGACGTCTCCGGCATCCACTTCCGCCGGCTCAACGCCGGCAAGGGCAAGGCTGTCCAGGCCACCCGAATCCAGGTTGACCGACACGGCTACCCGGCGACGGTTCGACGACTGCTCACCGGCTTCGCCGAGCTCCGATTCGCCCAGGGTCGGGCACGCGAACTGCTCGTGCGACGGCGACGTGCGGTCGGCATCGTGACCGACCTCGGCGAACCGATTCGCGCTCGCGCTGTCGTCCTCACGCCGGGCACGTTCCTCGACGGCATCGTCCACATCGGCCTCGAACGGTGGCCGGCCGGCCGCATCGGGGAAGCGCCATCCACCGGCCTGCGGGCCACCTTGCCTCGCTCGGGCTCGAACTCGGCCGGTTCAAGACCGGCACCCCGCCCCGGGTAGACAGC
>DSBX01000365.1 GCA_011049385.1 Caldifarciminota bacterium
GCAGACGATGCGGTCGGTGGGCGTGACGACCAGCCGCGTGCCCAGCACCTGCACCGGCACGTTGCGCACCCGGAAGCCGATCGGGTTCACCACCGAAATCCTGAACTCCGCGCCCGGGTCCGGCGGGACGGCCCGGAGGACGGTCCGGACCATATCCTGGTCCAGGGTCCAGCCCGGCGTCTCACGGGTGACCTCCTCGATGCCGTCCACCGTCTCCTTGCGTATCACCACCCGGCCCGGCTCGTAGGTCGCGTCCGCGCCGATCGAGGCTAGCTCGGTCGCCAGCCGGCGGTGTGAGCGCAGGGCGATGCGGCTGTCCCGGCGGAAAACCGCCTCGACCGAATCGAAGAAGAAGGTCGGCGCCTCCGCCGGCCCCACCGTCGTCGTCACCACCACGGTCGGCACGGACCGGGGCGCGAGCGGCAGGCCGATGGTCTCCTCGTCGAACCGGAGCACGACCCGGGTCTCGTAGAGCACCGAGTCGTTGCGGACGACGTGGTACACCGAGGTCTCACCGCTCCGCCACTTCGGCACGCGGAACTCGGGCCGGACCGGCGGCGGCTCGCCCGGACAGGAGAGGGACAACACCACCGCCGCACCCAGCGCGGCGGCGACCGCGCGCAGGCTCATCATCGGCATCATCATCCCCGCGTAGCGCCGCTTGTCAAGCCCGGGAACCTCCCCCTTCGTCACTTCGGATGGCCGCACCGCTTCCGGTACTCCTCGAGGTAAAGCAGGAGCCGGTTCATATCCTCGGGCAGGGGCGAGCCGAACTCAAGGTAGCGGCCGGTGCGGGGATGGTGGAAGCCGAGCCGGGCCGCGTGCAGGGCCTGGCGCCGGATGATGCCCATCAACTCGCGGTACGGCTCCTGATGCTGGCGGAAGCGGACCACGGACGGGCTCCGGCCGCCGTACTCCGGGTCGCCGACGACCGGGTGGCCGAGATGCTGGAGGTGGACGCGAATCTGGTGGGTGCGGCCGGTCTTGAGCCGGAGCCGGAGATAGGTGCAGACGTCATAGCGGCGGAACACCTGGTAGTGGGTGACCGCGGTCTTGGCCGCGAAGGGCGTCACCGCCATCCGGGTCCGGTCAATCACGTGCCGGCCGATGGGCGCGTCCACCGTCCCGGCCTCCAGCTCGAAATCGCCCCAGGCGAAGGCGGCGTACTCGCGCACGACCGTCCGCAGTTGAATCTGCCGGCCCAGCCCGGTCAGCGCCGCGTCGGTCTTGGCGAACATCAAGAGCCCGGTCGTCTCCTTGTCCAGCCGGTGCACGACCCCGGGCCGAATCGCCGAATCATCTCGGAGCGGCAGGTTCTTGCAATGATAGAGCAGGCCGTTGACCAACGTGCCGGTGCGGTTGCCCCGGGCGGGATGCACGACCAGCCCGGCCGGCTTGTTGATGACGACGACATCGTCGTCCTCGAAGACGATGTCGAGCGGCATCCGCTGGGGCTCGATGGTCAGCTCCGGCTCGGCCTCGAAGCCGGCGCTGATGACGTCGCCGGGCTTGACCCGGTAGGCGGGCTTGGCCGGCCCGCCGTTGACCAGCACCCGGCCCTCCTCGATCAGCCTCGCCGCCCGCGAGCGCGACACCCCCAGCCCGGACAGCACCAGGTACTGGTCCAGCCGCTTGCCCCAGAGCCGGTCCGAGGCGATGCGCTCGAAAGTCTTGACCGCCCGCCCCGCCTGCTTCAAGCCCGCGGCGTCAGTTTCCCCGGCGGCACCCGGCCCTCGACCGAGGCCGCGCACAGCACCCGCGTCCCGCCGCAGGAAGCCAGGCACGACCCCTCGGCGTGGTCCAGCCAGCCGGTCTCCAGCCGCACCGGCCGCAGTTCATCCGGCCGCCGGCCGTCCGGCCGCGTCATCGTCCCACCGAAGCCCGGACCACCTCGCCCGGCGGCCCGCCCAGGAAACGCGCGGCCAGCGCCTCGAAACTCGGCGGGATGTCGGACAGGTAACAACACAGCCGCCCCGCGCTCGCGGCCGCGGCCAGCCCGCGCCCGGCCAGCACCGTCGCGACCTCGGCCGCGGTCTCCTCGGCCGAATCCACCACCCGGACGCCCGGGCCCAGCGCCGCGGCGATGACCCCGGCCAGCAGGGGAAAGTGGGTGCAACCGAGCAGGAGCGCGTCCACGCCCTCCTCCCGGAACCCGTCGAGATAGCGATGCGCGACCAGCTCCGGCACCTCGCCCTCGACCCAGCCCTCCTCGGCCAGCGGCACGAACAGCGGCGCGGGCCGGGCCAGCACCTCGATGCCGGGTGAATGCTCCCGGACCGCCCGCTCGTAGGCCCCGGCCAGCACCGTCGCCCGCGTGCCGATGACCGCGACCCGGTTGCGCCGGGTCGCCCGCGCCAGCGCCCGGGCACCGGGCTCCAGCACCCCGACCACCGGCACCGGCAACCGCCGGGCCAGCTCGGCCAGCGCCACCGACGCGGCCGAGTGACAGGCGACGACGATGAGCTTCACGCCCCGGTCGAGCAGGAACCCGGCGCACTCGCCCGCGAACCGGGTGATGGTCTCGGCCGACTTCGTGCCGTACGGCACCCGGGCGGTATCCCCGAAATAGACGATGCTCTCCCCCGGCAACCGCGCCCGCAGGGCCCGCACCACCGTCAGCCCGCCGATGCCGGAATCGAACACCCCGACCGGCGCCGCCGCGCCGGGCCCGGACGCAGGACTCGTGTCCCTACAGGTTGCCATTCAGCCGCCGCTCGTACCGGCGCACGAACTCGCCGATGCCCCTGCTCACGCCCTCGGCCAGCTTCTCGCGGTGCTGGTGATTGCGCAGGAGCTTCTCCTCGCTGGCGTTGGAGATGAAGCCGACCTCGACCAGCACCGCCGGCATATAGTTCTGGCGCAGGACGTAGAAGTTCGCCTGGCGCACGCCCCGGTCGAACACCCGGGCCTTGGGCACCGCGCTCTCCTGGATCGCCGCGGCCAGCTCCGAGGACTCGGTCAGGTACTCGTTCTGGGCCATGTCCGCCAGGATCAGCTCCAGCTCGTCGCCCAGCGGCAGGGAATCGCCCCGGTCGTACTCGATGGCCGCATTCTCGCGGGCCGCCACCGCCCGCTCCCAGTCGGTCTTCGCCTCGGACAGGAAGTAGGTCTCAAAGCCGTTGGCCTTGCGGTTCTCGGCCGCGTTGGCGTGAATCGAGATGAACAGGTCCGCCCTCTGCTCGCGGGCGAACTCGGCCCGGCGCAGGAGCGGCACGTGCTCGTCCCGGCTCCGGGTCAGGAGCACCTCGAAACCCAGGGCTTCGAGCCGGCTCTTCATCCGCAGGCTGACGTCGAGCACGACCTCCTTCTCCAGCAGGCCGCCCCGGCCGACCGCGCCCGGGTCCTTGCCGCCGTGGCCGGGGTCGAGCACCAGCCGCTGGAGCCGCCGCTCCGGCCTCGGCCAGATCCGGACGGTGACCCCGTCCAGCTCCTCGCTCGCCCGCACCGCGGCCGGCCGCCGGAACATCAGGTGCGCGGTCGTCGCGCCGCCCGGCTCCAGCCGCACGTCGCGGATGATCCCGTTCGCGGCCAGGATCGGCACCAACCCCAACTGCCCGGCCGCGACATCGTCGCACCCGGCCGCGAAGACCAACCGGTACTCGAGGCTCGAACGCGCCTCGCCGTGCCACGACGCCCGCTCCTCACCCTCGACCCCGAAACGGAGCAGGACCGTATCGCCC
>DSBX01000363.1 GCA_011049385.1 Caldifarciminota bacterium
CCGGAAGTCCGAGAAGGTTCGCAGACTGCGGGAGAACCCGCAAAGGAGATGTTATGTCCGCTTACACCGTTCCACCGCCCGACGGCGCGACCCGCTGGGCCAAGTACCGCCTGCGCTTTGAGCGCCGGGCCGACGGCAGACTGCCGGAAGGAAGTTCCGAGAAGATGGCCGAACTGATGACACAGCCGGCCGTGATGGCCCGGGTCCAGGCCTCGATGGACGGCCTGCACGCGGTCGAAACCGACGCCCGGACCGTGCTCTGCACCGCGGGCGTGCCGCCGATGCTGTGCGGGCTCTCGCCTCGACGGCGAAGTGTCTTCTACCTCGACTACGCCCGGGAGCTCTGGAAGCTGACCAACCGGGTCAGCGGCGACTCGGCCATCGGCGAAGCCGCGGCCCTCGCCGCCAAGTGGCTCGCCCGCGGCCTGGACGAAGGAATCCTCCGCCGCATCGCGTATGATGTGTTCAGTATTCGGTTGCCGGAATAGGAGCGGCGGAGCCGGTCCGGCAGGGTTGACGGCATACCCGGGCCGGTATGGGCAGGGATGCGTAGCCGGCGTTTGACAGCAGTCCGGGCCGGGCTACAATCAGCGTTCCGGGGCCGGGTGTGACGTGTCGCCCGGCCGCGCAGTCGGCGGCGTAGCTCAGCTGGTCAGAGCTGGAGAATCATAATCTCTGAGTCAGGGGTTCGAGTCCCTTCGCCGCCATGAGACGGAACCGGGCCGGTTTTCGAGCGTCATCCGGACCCCGGGTCTCTGGAGTCCTTGAACCCTTCCGCAAAAGGAGGCACCATGGGTCTTGAAGAGAAGAAGGCCGATTTCATCTGGCTCAACGGGAATTACATCCCCTGGGACGAAGCCCGTATCCACATCTGTTCCCACGTCATTCATTACGGCACCGGCGTGTTCGAGGGCATCCGCTGTTACAAGACGCCCAAGGGACCGGCGATATTCCGGATGCAGGAGCATACCGAACGCCTGTTCAACTCGGCGAAGATTTACCGGATGGAGATTCCGTTCACCCACGACCAGGTCAACGCCGCGATGCAGGATATCATCCGCCGCAACAAGCACGATGAGTGCTACATCCGGCCGATAGTTTACCGGGGCTATAACGAGCTGGGCGTGAACCCGTTCAACTGCCCGGTGGACATCGCGCTCATCACCTGGTACTGGGGCAAGTACCTCGGCCCGGAGGCGCTGGAGCAGGGCGTGGACGTGATGGTCTCTTCCTGGAACCGGATGTCGCCCAATACCTTCCCGGCAATGTCGAAGACCTGCGCCAACTATATGAACTCCCAGCTCATCAAGATGGAGGCGATCAAGTACGGGTTCGTCGAGGGCATCGCGCTCGACGTCAACGGCTTCCTGAGCGAGGGTTCGGGCGAGAACCTGTTCGTCGTGCGCAAGGGCGTGATTCATACCCCGCCGCTCCACGCTACGATCCTGCCCGGCATCACCCGGGACACGATCATCACCCTGGCCCGGGAGATGGGCATCACCGTCGTCGAGACGATGATGCTCCGGGAGATGCTCTACATCGCCGACGAGGTGTTCTTCACCGGCAGTGCCGCCGAGGTGACGCCAATCCGCAGTGTTGACAAGATCCAGATCGGCGCGGGCAAGTGCGGGCCGATCACCAAGAAGTTGCAGGACGCCTTCTTCGCGATCATCGAGGGGCGGGCCGAGGACCGGCACGGCTGGCTGACCCACGTTCGCTGAGATGCGGATTGCGCTCGGGGCCGACCATCGCGGCTTCGCGCTCAAGGAACGACTGAAGCGGCGGCTGGCCGCGGACGGGCACCGGGTCACCGACTTCGGCACCGACTCGGAGGAGAGCTGTGACTACCCGGACCCGGCCTGCCGGGTCGCCCGGGCGGTCGCCGCGGGCCGGGCCGCGCGCGGCATCCTCATCTGCGCCAGCGGCATCGGTATGTCCATCGCCGCCAACCGCCTGCCCAGGGTCCGGGCCGCGCTCTGTCACGACCCGGCGCAGGCGGAGATGTCGCGGCGGCACAACAACGCCAACGTGCTCTGTCTCGGTGCCGATGTCGCGGAAGCGGGAATCCTGCTGAGGACGGTGCGGCGCTGGCTGACGACGCGGTTCGAGGGCGGGCGGCACCGCCGCCGGGTGCGCAAGCTGGACGACTGCCGGTCGGTCAGCGGCTCAGCGCGTAGAGCGAGATGACCACCGACGCGACCGGGATACCGATCGCGCTGAGTATCTGCAGGTAGTCCTGCCACCAGCGCAGGCTGATGCGAGGCACCACGACCCGGTCGCCGGCTTCGATTACCGGGTCGTCACGCAGGCTGATGCGGGTCTGGTTCCGGTAGACGTACCCCGAACGCATATCCGCGTAGTGCGTCGGTCCGGCGGCCTGGCCGATGTAGTCGCTGGCCTTGAGATTCGGCGTGTAAAGGAAGGAACCGGGGCTCTGCACTTCGCCCTGGACGTAGACCAAAGTGTTGACCGGCGGGACGACGAGGATGTCCGAGTTCATCAACAGCAGGTTGTTGGTCGTGTCGTATTGGAACATGATGGCGTGGAGGTCAACCGGCAGGCGCTTGCGCGCGCCCTTGCCGCCCATCACGATGCGCTCGACGTAGCTGTTGGCGAGGTCGGCCCAGGGCGTGATGCCGCCGGCCTTGCGAATCATATCGAAGACCCGGTCGCCGGGCTCGAGTTCGTAGATACCTTCGCTGACGCGCTCCTTCTCGGTCGTCAGCGCCGAGGTTCTCAGCCGGTAGCCGCCCCGGCCGAAGACCGCGCCCTTGACCGTCACCAGGCCTTCGACCGGCGGCACGTAGATGACGTCGCCCGACTCGACGAAGGGATTGGCCATCAGGTCGCCGACCGCTTCGAACCGGCCGATGTCGGCGATCGAGTGCAGGCGGCCGGCCCGGATGACGTTGATGCGCGAGCGCGAGCCGAGCGGCGAGAGCCCGCCCGCCTTGGCGACGAGCTGGGATACGCGCTCGACCGACGAGGCGTTGTAGGCGCCCGGGTACTGGACTTCGCCGGTGATGAAGATGATGCCGGAGCGCAGGCCGAGCAGGGTGAGCTTGACCTCGGCGTCGCGGAGGTAGCGCCGCATCGCGGCCGCAAGCGTGTCCTGGGCGTGCGCCATCGTCAGCCCGCTGACGCGCACCGCGTCAACGATCTCGCCGTCCCGGTTGTCGCCCGGGGCATCGCCGAAGATCCGGGACATCGCGGCGGGCAGGGTTATCATCACCTTGCCTTCATAGGTGACCCAGGAATCGTAGGAGTAGGTCACCGAACCGGTCACCGTGACCAGCAACCGGTCGCCGGGCATCAGGATGTACCGCTCGGAGATGATCGGGCTCTCGACACCGACCAGCGACTGGATGGCCGGACTCCTGGGTATGGGCGGGGTCTGGGTTTCCTGCTGGGCCGGGGCCGGAACGGCAAGGACCGCCAGCAACAGGACGGCAAACCCGGGCGAGACAATGCGCAACATCGCCGCCATTTTAGAAGCGGGGCCGGTCGCTGTCAAACCTGCTGTCGGGGGCCTGTGGATGCAACGCGATAATGTCATAGCTAACTACAACGCGAAAATGTCATACCTGCCTGCTTGGACAGTGTTACCGGGTAGACTGGCTACATGTTGCAAGAACCAGTCTTCACCGAGGCCG
>DSBX01000253.1 GCA_011049385.1 Caldifarciminota bacterium
GCGATACGTTCGTCAACGCGCTGGTCGTGGGCCGGGGCTACGGCGCGTTGAGGCCCGGTGACGGCTACCGGCACCTTGATACCCTGCGCGAGCTGGAACGAACCGCAGCCCGGGTCGAAAAGGGGCTCTGGCCTTTCGATGTGTTCCCGCCGCCACCGCCCTCGGCCTCGGCAATCGAGGCCGCGCCGCCCGACCCGTGGCTGGAGACGGTTCCCTACGACCAGGCGCAGAACTACTATGGCCGTATCGTCCAGGTCGTGGTCAGTGTCGTCGCGACCTACCGCACCGACCGGGTCTTCATCATGAACTTTCACCAGGACTACCGCCGGCACTTCAAGGCGGTCATCTTCCCGTCCGACATCGAGAAATTCCCGCCGCATCCCGAGGACCACTACAAGAAGCGTGTCGTGCGCGTCACCGGCCTCGTGCGCGAGTACCAGGGCGCGCCGCAGATAGTCCTCAACGACCCGTCCCAGATCGAGGTCCTCGAGTAGCGGTGCCGGCGCGACGCGGTCGCTCCCGGGTTCCGGCGTTTGCGGTGCTTGTCCTCGCCGCGGCGGTGGTCGGCACGGTCATCGGCGTCTGTTCCCGCTCCGCGCCGGGTGCGAGCGAAGCCGTATCGGTTGACAGCCTGCCGATGCCGGTCGAGCCGGACCCGGATTTCGTCGGCCGGACGGTCGAGGCGGGTGAGAACCTGGTGCTGGTCCTGACCACGCTCGGGTTGCCGGCCGAGGAGACGCGCGCGACGGTTGATGCGCTGGGCCGGACCGACTTCGACTTCCAGCGCATGATGCCGGGCGATTCGTTGACGCTGGAACTGGTTGACTCCCTGCCCGTGCGCCTGCGTTACCACTTGGACCTGGCCACAAGCTATGAGGTCCGGCTGGCCGGGGACTCCGTCTCTGCGGCCCGGGTGATGGTACCGGTGGAGACGACGGTCGTGGCCCTGGTCGGGGCGGTGCGCGGTTCACTCTGGCAGTCCCTGCTCGAGGTCGGGGCGGACGACCGGCCGGCCGCGGCCTTCACCTGTATACTCCGTCATCACCTGCCGCCGCTCAGGCGGATGCGCGCGGGCGATTCGTTTCATCTCGTCGTCGAGCGGTTGGCGGTCGCGGACAGCTTCTACGGTTTCGGCAACGTCCACGCGCTGGGCTACCGGGGCGAGACCGAGGTCGAGGCCTTTCACCACGCCCGGCCGGATGGGGTGACGTTCTACTGCGATGCCCGGGGCCGGTCCCTGGACCGGGTGCTCAGCTACCCGCCGATTCCGGGCGCGCGGATGACATCGGACTTCGGCCCGCGCCTGCACCCGGTGGCCCGGCGCCGGGTCCAGCACTACGGCATTGACTTCGAGGCTCCATACGGCACGCCGGTGCGGGCGGTGGCGGACGGCGTGGTTCGGCAGGCCCGTGCCCGGCGCGGCTTCGGCCGGATGGTCGAACTGGTGCACAAGCAACCGAGGTTGAACACCCGCTACGCTCATCTCAGTCGGTACGCCGAGGGGGTCCGGGTCGGGGTTGCGCTCCGGCAGGGTGACATCGTCGGCTATGTGGGTTCGACCGGGCTATCCTCGGGCGCGCACCTGCATTTCGAAACCGTCCGCGGCGGCAGGCAGGTCAACCCGCTTGACGTTCTGCCTGCGCGGGTCGAGGAGGTAGAACCCGGGGCGCAGGTCGAGTTCGAGAGGTTCGTGGCCGACTGCCGGGCGCTGGTCGCCCGGGCGTCGGCGGGGGGCAAAGAAAGCGTTGAATGACCGTATGGCCGAGTTAGACTGGCTCGTGGTTTCGATTGGGAGAAGCTGATGCTGAGAATCATGGCCTGCTGTTGCCTGCTTGCGTCCGCGCTCGCGGCGGACGAGGCCGTCGAGGTCGTCCACGTTCATGACGGCGACACCTTCCTGACCGAGGACGGCCGCAGTGTCCGCTTGCTCGGGATTGACGCCGCCGAGACTTACGAGGCGGGCGGCGATGTCGCGGGCGAGATGCTGGAGAAGTACGTGCTGGGCCGGAAGGTCCGGCTCGAGTCGGACCGGTCCGACACCGACCACTTCGGCCGGCTCCTGCGCTGGGTCTGGGTCGGCGATACCAATGTCAACCTGCTGATGGCGCGCAACGGCTATGCCGAGGTGCGGCTCTTCCAGGAGGGCCTGAAGTACGAGGATACGCTCCGGGCGCTGGGCGAAGAGGCGGCGCGGCTGGGCCGCGGGCTGTGGGCGTTCAACGTCTACACGCCGCCCAGCATCGCGCTCATCCGCGAGCGGGTGAAGCGCGACAATCCGACCGACCCGGGCGTCATTCACTGGAGCGAGGCCGCCGACTACATGGGCAAGGCCGCGGTCGTCGAGGGCGATATCGTCCGCACCTACCAGTCCCAGAGAGTGCTGTTTCTCAACTTCCACGAGGACTACCGCAATACCTTCTTCGCCGCGATATTCACCTCGGAACTGCCCCGTTTTCCGACCGACGCGAAGGACTACTACCTGGGCAAGCGGGTGCGGATAACCGGCATCATCAAGGAGTACCGGGGCGCGCCGGAGATAATCGTCAGCGTGCCGGAGCAGATAGAGGTGCTGGGCCCGGCCACCGATACGGAGAACTAGTTGTCGGAGCCGAGCGGGCCATCACCCGGCCGGCGCGGTTTCGTGTCGTCGGCGGTCACCGCGCTGGCGATACTGGCCGCGGCGCTGGTGGTTTTTTTCGTCCTGCGCCTGGTGAACCGGCCTCCGCGCCACGTCTGCGGGCCGGAGCTTCCCTGTCCGGAGTCGCTCTACCTCGGCGGCGACGCGATGCGCCGGCACGAGCTGTTTCACACGATGCTGGGCCGGCTCGGGGTCAAGACCGGTGCGGTCGAGGCCGCGGCCGCGGCCCTGCGCCGGACCGACTTCAATTTCCGCACCCTGCGGCCGGGCGACTCGGTCACGCTCTGTTACCGGGGCTTCGAGCTCGAATCGCTGACCTGGCACAAGGATATCGCGCAGGGCTACCGCGTCCGCTTCGACTCCGCCGGCGCAAGCGCGGAGCGGGTTACCGCCCGGGTGGATACGGTGCGGTCGGTCGTCCGGGGGCTGGTGAAGGAGTCAATCTGGCACTCGCTGGTCAGGCAGGGCGAAAGGCCGGCGCTGGTGATGAGCTTCACCGACATTCTGCGTTACGACATTGACTTCTTCACCGAGTCGCACGATGGCGACAGTTTCGCGCTGGTGGTCGAGAAGCTGTACGTGGACACCGTCCTCTACCGCTACGGCCGGGTCCACGCGGCCCGGTACCGGGGCCGCAACGCCAACTCCTGGGGGTTCTTCTATCGCAACCCGCGCGGCCACCAGGACTACTACACCGACAAGGGCCAGTCCCTGCGCCGGACCGTCCTGCGCTCGCCGCTCGAGTACAGCAAGGTGACCTCGCACTTCGGCAACCGTTTCCATCCCATCCACCGGGTCTGGCGCCAGCATCACGGCGTGGACTACGGCGCGCCGACCGGCACGCCGGTGAGCGCGGTGGCGGACGGGACGGTGACGTTCGCCGGCCGGCGCGGCGGGTACGGCAACCTTGTCGAAATCCGGCACGCGGGCAACCTCGTCACCCGCTACGGTCACCTGTCCCGGTTCGGCGGCGGCATCAGGTCCGGCCGGAGCGTCCGCCAGGGACAGAC
>DSBX01000353.1 GCA_011049385.1 Caldifarciminota bacterium
CGCGGCTTCATCGGCTCGGGTCGCCGTGACGACCTCGATTCCCGTGGCCAGCGTCGAGCGGTGGCTGACGTCGAAGCGGCCCGCCTCGGCCAGCGCCAGCCGGAGCAGGCGGACGTCGCCCGGGTTGTCTTCGACCAACAGAACCGAAATCGGCTCTCTCTCTCGCTCCGTCATCTCGTCAGTTCGGCAACATCACCACCGTCAGCCAGAAGCCTTCGATGGTCTTGACTACGTCTATGAACTGATCGAACCCGACCGGCTTGGTGACATAGCAGTTGGCGTGCAGGTCGTAACTGCGGGCGATGTCCTCCTCGGCCTTCGAGGTCGTCAGCACCACGACCGGAATCCGGCGCAGGCCCGGGTCGGCCTTGAGTTCGGCCAGCACCTCGCGGCCGTCCTTGCGCGGCAGGTTCAGGTCAAGCAGGATGATGTCCGGCCGCGGGGCGGCCGCGTGCGCGCCCTGCCGCCGCAGGAACTCCATCGCCTCGACGCCGTCGCGGGCGACGTGGATGACGTTGCGGACCTTCGCTTCCTTGAACGCTTCCCGGGTCAGCCGGACGTCGCCCGGGTTGTCTTCGACCAGCAGGATTTCGACCGGCCGGCCGTCTTCGATTTCCTTCATCAGTTGTTCCCTCCTGTCGGGGCGGGTGCCGCTTCCGGCCCGCCCGTTGCATGGTCCGTCTTCGGCGCCCGGTCCGCAGGCAGGGTGAAGTGGAAGGTCGTTCCCTGCCCGGGCTCGGATTCGAACCAGATGCGGCCGCCGTGCCGCTCGACGATGCGCTTGCAGACCGAAAGCCCGATGCCGTTGCCCTGGTACTCGTCACGGCCGTGAAGCCGCTGGAACACCACGAATACCCGCTCGGCGTAGCTCGGGTCAATGCCGATGCCGTTGTCCCGGACCGAGAACTCCCAGCACCCGTTCCGGCGCTCGGCCGCGACCCGGATTCGGGGCGGCTCGGAACCGCGATACTTGACCGCGTTGCCGAGCAGGTTCTGAAGCAGTTGCTCGAACTGACGCGGGTCGGCCATCACCTCGGGCAGGTCATCGTGCTCGACCTCGGCCCCGGCATCTTCGATCGCCAGCTCCAGGTTCTTGAGCGCCCGGGCGAGCACCGCATTGCTGTCGGTCGGCTCCGGCTCGCGGCCACGCGAGCCCACCCGGGAGTAGGTCAAAAGGTCGTTTATCAGCCCCTGCATCCGCTGGACCCCGTCCACCGCGTAGGCGATGAACTCGTTGGCCTCTTCGTCGAGCCGGTCCCGGTAGCGCCGGGCCAGCAGTTCGGTGTAGCTCCCGACCATCCGGAGCGGCTCCTGCAGGTCGTGCGAGGCGACGTAAGCGAACTCCTCGAGCTCGCGGTTCGAGCGCTCGAGCTCGGCTCCGCGCGCGGCCAGCGCTTCTTCCGCCTCCCGCCGCGCCAGCGCGCCGGCCAGGACCTCACCGATGGTCCGCAGAAGGATGATATCGTCATCCGACCAGCGCTTCTCGACCCGGCAGGAATCGAAGCCGATGAATCCCAGGGTCCTGCCGCCGACCCGCAGGGGCAGGAGCAGGAGCGACCGGATGCCGTGTTCGATGAGCCAGCTCCGCTCCAGCCTCGCCTCCATCGGCATCTCCCGCACGCTCGGCACGCAGGCCATCTGCCCGACCCGGAGCCGGGATGCCAGCCATTCGAACTCGCTCACCGGCACCTGCTGGAGCTGTTCCTTCTGGGACTCGATGCCCGGCGCGCACCATTCGTGGGTGTTCGTCATCCACGCATTGTCCGCGCTGAAACGGAAGAGGTAGCACCGGTCAACGCCGGCGAACTCCCCGATTTCGGCCAGCGCCTCCTCCGCCGACTCGTCCCACGAACCGATGTCATTGCTGACGAAACGGCTCGAGACATCGGCGAAGAGTTGTTCCAACCCGAGCCGATGGCGCAACGCCTCCTCGGCCCGCTTGCGCTCGGTGATGTCGTGGAACAGCGCGCGCGTCCGGACGCACTTCCCGTCCTCGAACTTGGCGCTGGCGCTTCCTTCCAGTACCACGCGACGACCGTCTTTGGCCCGAAACTCGGCCTCAACGCGCTCGACCCGCTCGCCCTGCAACACCCGCCCGAAAACCTCGGCGCAATGCGCGACCGAATCCGGGTGGATGATGTCCCAGAGCTTGAGCCCGGCCGCCTCCTGCTCGGTGTAGCCCAGCGTATCGAGCCAGGCCTGATTGACGAAATCTATGCCGCCGTCGGGACGGACACTCTGGACAAGATCCCGGGTGTTCTCGAACAGCTCCCGGTAGCGCTCCTCGCTCTCGCGCAGTGCTTCCTCGGTCTCCCGACGCTCGGTGATATCCTCAACCATCTCAATCACGGCCGCGACCCAGCCCTGTCGGTCGAGAATCGGCGAAGCAACCACCCGGTGCGTACGGCTTCGACCACCCACCAATGACTCGACCTCGCCTTCGTGAACCTTCCCATCCTCGAACGCACACCTCGTCGCGCAATCCGGGCAGGGCGTGTCCCGGGGCGGGTCCCGGAACGCCCGGTAGCAGAAGGGCCGCTCGTTCTCGACGACCCCGGGGTACCACTCCCGCATCCGGCGGTTGAGCTGGAGCACGCGCATGTCCGGGCCGATTAGTGAAATGCCGATGCCGACGTTATCCACCACCGCGCGGTAGCGCTCCTCACTCTCGCGCAGTGCGGCCGCCGCGCGCTTTTCCTCGGTCACATCCGCGATTATCGCGACCTCGCCGGAAATCCGCCCGTGCTTGTCGCGCAACAACTTCGGAACGATGCGGCCGACCCGAACATCGCCCGTCCTGCTGGTGAACTCCACCTCGTCGTAGCTCAGGTTCCTGCCCGCCATTCGCGCCAGGAAGGTCCGGGCCAGTTTCAACCTCGCCTTCACCGACATCACCGGCAGGGTCGCGAGATTCCGGCCGATGAGTTCCTCCGGGCGATACCCGAGGATGTCGAAGGCACGGCCGTTCACATCCAGCAGGGTTCCATGCCGGTCGGTAACGGTGATGGTCTGGCCCACGTGTTCGAAGACCGCCCGATACCTTGCCCGGGCATCGTGCAGGGCCTCGTCCATCAATTCAGCCCCGGCCGCAGGACGTGCGGTGACCGCGGAAGCCGCTTCCGCCTCTGCGCTGTTCGCCGGCCTGCCTCGGCGAACCGGTTTCGAACTACGGTGCTTCATGACGCAAGACTCGATGCACCACGACCGTCCGCTCCGCCACGCAAGGCGCGACACTGGAGCGGGGTAGTGCGGTTCCGGGACCGACGATTCCCTCGCCCACCATCAGGACTCCTCACCCTCTGTAACCCTACTCGGTCCCGACCGCGACCGGCCTGGCCTCGGCAGCGGTGTGCAGGTACTTGAGCAACAGCGCCAGGTCCACCGGCTTGGCGATGACCCGGATGCCGTGCTCTGACTCCGCTTCAAGCGCCCGCTCGCACTCATCGTAGGCGGTCATCAGGAAGAAGCGGGTCTCCGGGTGGCGCGGCCCGAGCTGGCGGATGAGTTCGATGCCGTCCACGCCGGGCATCACCAGGTCTACCAGCGCAACGTCGAAACTGCTCCGGGCCATCGCGGCGCGGGCGCTCGGCGCGTCGGCCGCGGCCTCGGCGTGCATCTCCCAGCCGCACAGCAC
>DSBX01000217.1 GCA_011049385.1 Caldifarciminota bacterium
CACCAGAGCGCCTGCACGCCCTGGTTCGGATGTGGGGCCAGGACCGGTGTCGTAACCGGAGTAGTATCACCCTGAAAGAAGACGGCGGGATGGGTCCAGGTATCGGCTGACCGGCGCGTGAATACGTACTGCCACTGCCCGCCTTGCCAGCGAAGCCAGACCTGCCAGGGATTGTTTTCATGGTCCAGTGCGAGGCCACCGAGGAGACTTGCCCCGGTCCCGATGTGTTCGGGAGGATGCCAGCTGTCGCCGTCGTGTCTGGCTGCCATCGCCATTGACACTTGTCCGTCCCACCGAGCCCATGCCGCCCAGAGTGTCGCATCGTCAGCGCTGGTCAGCCCGACCAGCCCTTGACGGAACGTCTCGCTGCCCGCGGTATCAGGCCAGACTGCGGCCGGCTCGGTCCAACGCAGGGTGCCGGCCATTGCCCCGGTGAACAGAAGCGTTGCCAACAGAATGCCTCGGGTCGGCTTCATACCTGCCTCCACCGCTCAGCGCACCAGCGTGAACCTGAGCAGGCCCTGGCCGAACTCGCTCTGGTAGCGGATGAAGTATGCGCCCGGGCTCAGGTGCCGGACGTCGTTCTCGCCCGGTTGCAGGTCCATCACCTTCCGGCCGGAGGCGTTTAGGAGTTGCGCGGGCTTGGGACACAATCCCGATTCTCCGAGCAGAATCGGGTTATGTCCCGCGCCCGAAAGGTTGAGCACACCGCGGATGACCGCCGGGCCGGCTGTTTGCCGGAGTGGTGTCCGACCCGGTTCGGACACCGCCGGAACAGCAATCGGAATGTGCTGGACGAGTAAGGGGTTTTCGGTTACGGCCCCCCCGTTTGGGTCAGATGCGGTTCCGGCCACATGGTCAGCCATGTAGCATACCCGCAGGGTATCCTCGCTCATATAGTCAATTACTACCGGGTAACGCTTGGAGGTCTCGTCCGGCTCGGTCAGTCGAACCGGTTCGCCCCACCTTGCACCATTGCTGTAATCGTCTCGAGCCCACCAGATATCACCCCGGGGCAAGCCGGTCTGTGGCTCGACGTTCTCCGGGTTGAACTGCTCCCAGACGACATGCAGACCCCCGGCCCGGTCTTCGCCGATACTGGGCCGGTTGGCCGGCAGGTCTGTCATCCTCGGTTCTTCGATTCGGATGATGCGGGTCCATGGCGGGGAGTTTTCCCGACACCAGTGCCAGAGTTCCAGGCGGTTCGGGATGGTCATCCCGGCGACTATGGGTAGTACCGGACTGACAACGTGCAGTCGGTTCTGTCGGTCGTAGTACGGGTAGAAGCCGGTCCCGAGGAAGGACGGTACCGTGTCGGCGCTGAACGCCGGTGGCCAGGGAAGGTTCTGCGGGGCCGACCAGCTTCTGCCGCCGCTGGCCGATTCCCGGTAGAATCCCGGCAGTGGGTAACCACCATAGTCGTACACCCAAGTCAGCACGGTGTTGCCGTTGAAGCGCGAGGCTGATATGTTGTAGTTTGGGAACATCGGGTCCGGTTGAGGTTCGGTCATTGCGGTTGGTGTCGGGAACTCGCACCAGGGCTCGACCTTGGAGTAGAACATGCGGAACCCGGTTGCGTCACCCAGCACAACGTGTACTTCAGAGTTCGCTCCGACCGAGACCTTGGGCCACTGGTACCAGGACGCATTGGTCGAACCGTGGCAGTACTCGAATGCTCCGCCACCCGGCATCAGGTCCCGGCCGAGCACGGGATGCAGTGGTATCCCGGTGTGCGCAGAGACGAGCGCTACGCCGGTGTTCGGGTCCGCGTCGAGATTGCCGTACCCGGCCCGGGTGCGGAAGACATTGGTGCCGGACAACATGAAACTGTCCGGGTCGAGCCAGTTCCACTCGCGGGTAGCGTAGTCGTAGAAGTTATAGCGCATATTGCGGTCCGGGTAGCTCGTGTACTCGGCGGCCGAGTGCATCCAGACCACATGCACACCGTGGTCTGGTGAGTTCACGAGCATCCGGTAGGCCGGACCGAAAGACTGGCAGTCATAGGTCGTGCCGCCGACCGTGTCAATCCGGCCAATCTGGGTCCGGGCAAGCGCGACCAGTGCGGTCAGAGCGGCGGCCAAGACCACGGCTCTCATGGCAATTGTCCTCTCCTTGCGGTGAACATCATGTCAGGCTTTCTACCGTTGGATGATGACCTTGCGACTTGACCCCTCGGACCTTTGACCCCTCGAACCCTCCGTCCGTATGAAGTAGACCCCGGGGCTCAGATGCCGGACGTCATTCTCGCCCGGTTGCAGTTCCATCACCTTCCGGCCGGAGGCGTTGAGGAGTTGCGCGGGCTTGGGACACAATCCCGATTCTCCGGGCAGAATCGGGTTATGTCCCGCGCCCGAAAGGTTGAGCACCCCGCGGATGACCGTCGGGCCGGGGCTCATCGTTATGCGTACATCGCTCATCGCTTCCTTGACCCCGGTATAGGGATTCGGCCAGCGCTGGACCACGACCGGGTTCCGGGTCGCCGGGCCCTGGCCCTGGATGTGGAAACCGGCGACCTGGTCTATGAGGTAGCTGACCGCGACCGTGTCCGTAATCTGGTCCATCATCATCGGGAACCGGTGCGAGACCGAGCAGGGCGTGGTTATCCGCACCGCCTCGGCCCAGGTCCGGCCGTTGTCCCCGGAATGGGAATGGAAGATGTCGGCGCGCAGCAGCTCAGGCGGACCCGGCTCGACGTTGAGACTGTCGAACTCCTCCCAGGCCACGAACAGGTTGCCGGCGGCGTCACTGCCGATGGATACCCGGCAGGCGATGAGCGCGTTGTACCCGACCGGTGCGGCGAGCGTGTCCGGGTTCGCGGTGTGGATGTGACTCCAGCGCGGGCTGTTGCTCGGGCTCCAGTGCCAGAGCTGGGCCGGGTAGATGAAGCCCTGACTGCCGATGAACGGCATCACGCTGGCGACGATGTGCAGTTCGTCGCTCCCGTCGAAGTAAGGGAAGAGCGAGGTGATGTGGTAAGAGGTGAGCGTGTCACCGCCGTAGGCCGGGGGCCAGGACAGCTCCTCGGGTTCCTGCCAGCTCGTGCCGCCGTCGGTCGAGACGCGGTAGAAGCCCGGGTCCGGGTTGCCTTCGGCGTAGGTCCAGGTCAGGCAGACCTTGCGGCTGACCCGCGAGGCGGCGATGTTGTGGCACGGGTAGTGCGGGTCCGGTTGAGGCGGGGCGACCCGGATGGGAACCGAGAACTCGCACCACGGCTCAACTTTCGAGTAGTAGAGTTGGTCCCGAGTGTCGTCGTCAATCAGTGCGAAGTGCGCCACGCCTTCGGCGTCAACCGCGAAGCGCGGCCAGAGATAGCCTTCGGCATTGGGTCGGCTGTCGCAGTACTCGAACAGCCCGGCGCCCGGAGCGTTGTCCCGGGCCAGTTCGGGCCGGAGCGGTGTGCCGAGATGAGTGCTGACATAGGCGACGCCGGTGCCCGGGTCCGCGCTGAGGTTGCCGAACCCGGCGCGTTCGGTGAAGGCGTTGAACCCGGACTGCATAAAGTCGGTCGGGTCGAGCCAGTTCCATTCGCGGGTGGCGTAGCTGTAGAAGTTGTAGCGCATATTGCGGTCCGGGTAGGTGGTCTGCTCCGAGGCCGAGTACATCCAGAGGACGTGGATGCCA
>DSBX01000321.1 GCA_011049385.1 Caldifarciminota bacterium
GGTGATTGCCGCCTTCGCCGTACATGTCGCCGTCACCGCCGACCGCGATGACGGTCAGCTTTGGATGGGCGAGCCGGACCCCGAGCGCGTGGGCAAGGGCCCGGCCGTGCAGGCCGTGCAGGTAACTGCAGTTGAGATAGTGCGGCAGTTTGCCGGACTGGCCGATGCCGGATACGACCGCCAGTTGCTCCGGCGCGAGTTCGAGCTCCTCGAGCGCATTCGCGAGCGCCTCGAGAATCCCGAAGTTACCGCACCCCGGGCACCAGGTCATCTCCCGGTCGTTGCGCCAGCCGCTCATCCCGCCGCCTCGCCGATGCGCTCGACCAGTTCGGCCGCCCGCCAGGGCCGCCCGTCGTACCTGAGAATCTCCGCGTCCGGCCGGCGCCGGGTCGCCCGGGCAATCAGCCGGCCGAGCTGGCCGGTCGAGTTCTGCTCGACCGTCACCAGCCTGCGGCAGCCGGCCAGCCGGGTCTCGAACTCGACGAACGGGAACGGCCACGGCTCGGGCAGGAAGAGCATCCCGACCTCGCGCCCCTGCTCCCGGAGCGCGGCCACGGCTTCCCGCACCGGCCCGCGCGTGGAGCCGAAGCAGGCGACCAGAGTGCGCACCGGCTCGTCCGGCCAGGCCTCGACCACGCCGAAAACCTCGGCCATCCCGGCCGTCTTGCGCAGGCGCTTGTTCTGCATCCGCACCCGGTTGGCCGCGTTCTCGGTCGAGTGGCCGTCCTCGTCGTGCTCGGAACCCATCGAGCGCACCACCCGGCCCGGCTCGCCGGGCCGGACCCGGGGCGAAACCCCGCTCGCGGTCAGTTCGTACCGGCGTCCGGCGGGCAACCGGACACCCCCTCCCTTCAATTCCCTCCCCCTTGAGGGGGAGGGAGGGGTGAGGGTGGTCTCGACCACTGCCCGGACCCGCAGCCGGGTGCGGTCAAACTCGTCCACCGTCGTGAACGAGTCGGCCAGTTGCTGGTCGGTCAGCACTATCGCCGGGACCTGGAACCGCTCCGCCAGTTCGAACGCCCGGGCGGTCGCGTAGGCGGCTTCCTCGACCGTCCCGGGCGTGAAGACGAACCGGGGAAACTCGTCCTGCGCGGCGTTGAGCGCGTAGAGCAGTTCCGCCTGCTCGTGCCGGGTCGGGAAGCCGGTGGCAGGCCCGGACCGCTGGGCGACGACGATGACCAGCGGCAGTTCAGCCATCCCGGCCAGGCCCAGCCCCTCGACCATCAGCGCGAACCCGCCGCCCGAGGTCGCGGTCATCGCCCGCGCGCCGGCCCAGCTTGCGCCGAGCGCGATGTTCACCGCCGCGATTTCATCCTCGGCCTGTTCCATCACCAGCCCGAACTCCGCCTGCCGCGCCGCGAGGTACTCCATCACCCCGGTCGCGGGCGACATCGGGTACCCGGCGAACACCCGCACCCCGGCACAGAGCGCGCCGAAACCGACCGCCTCACTGCCGTTGAGCAGGAGCTTGGGCCGGCCGCCCCGGGCCGGGACCCGGCAGGGACACTGCCGCCGGAACTTCTCGTCGACCGCGTCGAAACCGACCTTCGCGCAGTTGAGGTTGGCCTTGACCACCTCCCGGCCCTTGCGCGCGAAGGTCGCCTTGAGCAAGGCGTCCAGCGCCTTGCGCGGCTGGCCGACCAGCGCAGTCATCGCGCCCAGTGCGACCGCGCTCGCATAGAGCTTCGCGCCGCCGCGCGCCTCGGCCAGCTTCGTGAACGGCACCCGGACCAGTTGCGCGCGGTCGCGGCCTTCCGGTTCGCCCTCGCCCTCGGCCAGGATGACCCCGTCCGGCACCATCTCGGCGACATGCGCTTCGACGGAGTGGTCGTCCAGCGCCAGAAGGAGGTTGGTCTGTGCGGCCACGCTCGACACCGGCTCATCGGCGACCCGGATCCGGGTCAGGTTATGCCCGCCCCGGATGCGCGACATCACATCCGGCCAGGCGAACAGGTGATAGCCGTCGCGGGCGAACAGCCGGGTCAGAGTCTCGCCGGCCAGCCGGATGCCCTGCCCGGCCTCGCCGGCGACGGTGATGGTAACGTCCAGCACTCCTGCGATACTAGCGGAAAGACACGCCCGAGGCAAGGCCGAACCCGAAACCCGGTAAGACGCGACCGGATATCAAGTTGCCTGTTGACAAGAACCCCGGGGGGCGTATCATGAGCGGGTTACTGCCACCGCGCAAGGGCGTGGGTAGATGCTTTTTTGCGCGGTGACGGTTTTGCGTTGGTAATGTGGATAACTCTGTGGACAGTTCAACTGTCCCGGACGCCAGAAAAGAGGTGACTGTATGTGCAGTGCAGGTACTCTTCCGGCGGCTTCGACACGGGCTGGTGTCGAAGACCGCACCCGGACCGGGTCTTCTTCCCGGTCGCCCCACCCGCCTCTGTATTCACGGCCTCGACAATCGTCCGGTTGCGATGTGACACGGGCCTCAACCGCGCAGGCCCGAAGGAGGACAGCATGACAGGACTGAGCAGGTTCGCGTTCCTTCTGCTCGCGCTCGCCGCGATGCTGGTCGGCCGGGCGTCGGCGGACGAGATATACCACGCCTACCCCTTCCAGTACACCTACGCGACCGGACGAATAGACCATCATATGGTCCAGCAGACGTATGACAAGCAGAGCGCCGAGATGAAGTGCGGCCGCGACGGCCAGCATCTCCTCAATCCCTGGATGAAACTGGACTTGTCCGGCGTGCCGCCCGGCGCGGTGATTGACGAGGCGTATCTCTACTACTACGTCAAAACGATCCAGGGCGCCCGGCCGGAGAACTATGTTACCCTCGTCGCCAATGACCCGGTTCCCGCTTCGGCCGAAGTCATCTACAATGACGTCAAGAACGGGATGATCGTCGGTAACGACGTCCCGCACGGAGACGGAGTCTGGGTGGAGCGCCTGCTCGACTCGCGGGGCCGGCAGGCGATCACCGACGCCGTCGAGCAGGGCTGGATTGCCTTCGGGTTCTACGCCTTCAACAACCCCACCGGTCGGATGAACATGCCGGGCTACAACGAAGGGGGCACCCAACCCTACCTGAAGTTCAAGTTCCACATCCCGCCGCCGTACGAGCCGGACCTCGCGGTCACGGCGATCAACTCCCCGTTCGGGAGCCTGAACGTCGGCACGACCGTCACCCCGGAGGTGGTCGTCAGCAACCTCGGCACCGAGAACTTTCCCTACACGGTGACGCTCATGGTCGTCAATCCCTGGACCGACATCTTCTATGTAGACACTATTGAGCGTGGCGGGCTCGCGCCCGGTGACAAGGCGGTACTGACCTTCAAGGAGCTGGAGCTCGTGCCCGACGAGCCCAACCGCAGGTATGCGCCTCTTGGCGAATGGACGGCGGTCGCCCGGGTCACCTCCCGGGACGATATCGCCCCCGAGAACGACGAGATGACCGGTTGGTTCCGGGTCATCGCGCCGGACGAACCCCCGCCGCCGCCAAGCTATGGCTGGGAAGAGGTCCGGCCGGTGCCGCGCGCGCCTTCTTACCGGGTCGTCCGCCGCGGCTCCTGGCTGGCGATGAACAGGAGCAGTGGGCTCATCTATGGCGCCAAGGGCAACAAGACGAACGAGTTCTTCGTCTACAACCCGGCCACCGACCGCTGGAC
>DSBX01000154.1 GCA_011049385.1 Caldifarciminota bacterium
CGCGCGCGCGGACCCGGCCGATGGCAAACCCGTAACGGGTATCGTCGCTCACCGCGCGCATAGGGGCGGTAACTATAAGTCAGCTGTCCGGCGAGTCAATCAAGGAACGCTGCCAGGCACCGACCTTCTGGCCAGAACTGGTGCGTGTCCAGACGGCAATGCCTCCTGCGAGACACACAACTCACCCCTCCGCCGGGCCGCTGGTTTGGGGTTCCGATGTATCGTACCAAACTCAAGCAGGTCGCGGTTCGGGACTCGGCTTTCCCCGCTGGCGACACGGACATACGCGACCGCCAGCGAATCGGTGTAGAGCAACCGCCAGTCCGGAGCCTCTTCGAGCACCGTTACCGGCGCGGTGCCGCGGTGGAGCAGAAATGTGCCGATATCATACCTCTCCGCCACCGTACGCCAGCCTTCCAAAGGCACGGCCAGCAGGCGGTGCGCCTCAGACGCTTCCCGGCTGAATCCGCCCTTGGCGTCGTGGAACAATCTGCGTTCCGGCATCATCCAGAGCAGGTATCCGCTCCACTCCTCGCGGACGAAGATGTTGCCGGGCGGGTTCTCGCGCCGAACCGCTTCCAGCGCCGCCACCGGGTACCTGCTGAGGTCCAGCGGGTACGGCCCGGTCCGGCCCGGAAGCACCGCGAGTACCAGCAGTACCCCGGGAACCGCGATTGCCGACAGCCAGCCGCCGACATTGGCGATGCTGATATCGAACCGCTTCATCCATCCCAACCCGCGCGGCCATTGCGCAGGAAGTTCCAGATGGTCACCGATTGCCCAGATTGCGGCGACCGCCGCAAACGGCAGGTTACGGACGGCCGCGATTCCGGCCCCGGCGGCGATGATCAGCGCGGCAACGCTCGGGCGCATCTTCCTCCGCCGTCCGGCCAGCCAGAACGTCAACCCCAGTAGCAGACACAGGACCGCGGACGAGACTGCGGCCGGGCTGTTCCACTCGGTAATGCCCCGCAGGAATCGCCACGACCGTGACATCTCCAGCGGCAGCAGGTACATCCTCAATCCCCAGGGATTCGCCGCGACCGCAGCGACGACAAGCCCGAGGCAGGCCAACAACCGGAGACGACGACCTCGACCGAACACGACGAAGAACAGGACAACAAGCGGGGCGAGCAGGAAGCCGGGATGCAGGTTGACCCAGAGCGCGGTCAGCGCCGGCAACAGCCAGCAGGCCCATCGCGGCGGATTCCGGCCCGACAAGACGTACGTGAAGAAGGTGAAGAAGAGTATGCTGAATATCACCGGCCGGCACCCGAAGTATGGCCCGACGAGCTGAAACGAAACAGCGAGCAGGCCCACGTTCAGAAGCAGATTCCGACTCGCCCGCTCCAGCAGTTTGTAGAGCAGGCAGAACGTGCCCGCCGCCACCAGCGCGTTCAGCACCGCCAACCCGGTGCCGCCGAACACGTCATAGAGCCGGTAGAACAGCACCTGGGCCAGCCACGAGTAGTCGGTGCCCGCGGTTGTTGCCGGGATGTGGTAGAACGTGTTGATGTCGGGTATCGTCCCGGTCAACGCAATGTGCCGACCTAGCGCAAGATGCCAGATGAGGTCGGCATTGCCCTGCCCTCGTAGAACCCCGAAGAAGGCAATGGCCGCGGCCACCAGGCCCGGTCCGGGAACCAGCGCCCGGGTCAGAAATTCTCCGACGCGCTTCAAGGAATCGGCAGGGTAACGATGAGGAATATCCGGTTCAGGTAACTGCTCAGCGCCCGTGTGACCACCCGGCCGAACCCGACCATCACAGTAGCGAGGAACAGTGTCACGATGAGATACTCGACATAGGTCACCGCGGTTTCATCGCTCAGCAGTCTGCGCAGTATGCTCATCCGGCCGCTTACTCCACGAAGACTCTCTGGACTCCATCCGGCATCAAGAACACCTGCTGACCGTCCCCAACCGCGACTCCCGTTGTATCCAGCACAACCCGGGCGCCGTGTTCTACCCGGAACCGGTAGGCCCCGGCCCGGACCTGCTCTTTGAGCGGCAGTTGCACGAGTCCGTCGAACACAGTGTCGTGCTCGTTCACCGCCAGGAACCGGGCCTCCCGCAGATCAGGGGCGTTGACATACTCCAGCGTTACCGCCGCGCCGCCCTCCATCGTCAGTTCCACCTGCCCGGTCGTATCCGGCCAGACCGTCCGTTCCACGGTCTTGTACCCATTGGAAACGACCCTCAGTTGGTAGCTGGAATCGGTCCTCACCGCGGCCACCTGCCACGGACGCTCCAACTCTCGTTCATCAAGCCAGACCCGGGCGGTCCGGGCCGCAGTCCCGGGCGCGATCCGGATTGCCAACGGCACTTCCCGGCCCGCCGGACGGCTCCCGCGGCCGACGAGGAACAACGCCAACAGAGCGGCCACCAACACGCACACCCCGCCGCAGGCCATCAACCAGGGCAGTCGCTTCTGCTTCTGGGTCGGCATCTTGAACAGCCGCCGGAGCGCCTTCTCGCGCACCCAGAACTGCTCATCGGAATCGGGGAGTTCCAGCTTGACCGGTGCCGTCGGTTCGACCAGCGGCGACTCCTCGACATGCGCCAGCACGACGGTGATGTTGTCCGGCCCGCCCCTGCGGTTCGCCTCTTCGACCAGTTCCCGGGCCAGGCCCGGCAGGTCTTCGCCGTAACTGGCGGCCAACCGGGCGACCGTGCGTCATCGAGCGGCCCGGTCAGTCCGTCGGTGCAGAGCAGGTAAAGGTCCCCGGTCAGTGCCGTGTCCAACCGCAGGTCCACCTTCACGCTCGGCGCGGTTCCCAGCGAACGGCTGAGCACATTCTTCTGCCCGAAACTGCGCGCCTGCTCCTCGGTTATCTCATTGTCCTCAAGCAGGTCGCTCACGAAGGTATGGTCCCGGGTGAGCTGGCTCAGCGTTCCGTCACGAAACCGGTAGACCCGCGAGTCGCCAACGTTGACCACCGCCAGCGACCCGTCATTCCCGAACCGCACCGCCGCCACTGTTGTTCCCATTCCGTGGTGGTCGGTCAGAGCAGTCGCGGTAGCGTATATCCGGGCGTGGGCCAACCGCACCGCGGCAACCAACTCCGCGGCCGCGGACGGTATCCCATCCGCGGTCGGCAGGGCGGAATCGAGCACCTTGAGCGGCCGCTCCAGCGCCAGCCGACGGAGAGTTTCCACCGCCATCGCGCTCGCGACCTCACCCTTGGCGTGTCCGCCCATCCCGTCACAGACCGCTACCAGGCGGGCCTCCTTCTCGGTCAGGCAGGCGTCTTCATTCCCGGGACGCACCCGGCCGACATCGCTCAGCGCCTCAACCCTGACGCGCACTCAGTTCCTCCAACCGACGGCGCTTCTTCCGCCGCCCGAGCGCCACGAGAACATTCAGCACGGCCAACCCGAGTACCAGTGCCGCCGTGACGGCAACGATAACCTGGTTCGGCCCGGTCCGGAAACCGGCGAGAGCCGGGATACCTTCGCGACCGGTCGTGCCGCCGTCCATCGGCCAGGGAGCGCGGCGTTCCGGGGTCACCGAACCGGTCCGGAACGCCCTGACCCTGCCGGCCGCATCAGACACGACAACGTTGATGGTGCCGTCGCCGTCAACATCCCCGATGAGCGGCGCGGCATAGACACGTC
>DSBX01000119.1 GCA_011049385.1 Caldifarciminota bacterium
AACCCAAACCAAGGCCCAAACCCCGACGGACGGGCTATGACGTTTTCGCTGTGCATCAGCTATGACGTTTTCGCTGTGGTTTGACAGGAATGCGGGCTGAACCACGTCTGTGCAGACGGAGTCCCGCATCAGGTTGACAGGCAGGCGATTCTCTGCCAGAATTCTTGGTGTTGCGGGGCCGTGGCGCAGTTGGGAGCGCGCTTGACTGGCAGTCAAGAGGTCACGGGTTCAATTCCCGTCGGCTCCATGTTCGCAACAGGTTCTGGAAGAGGGTTCAGGGTCCGGTGATGCGTGGGTTCGGGCCGTGAGCCGAGTCTCCCGGCAGGTCGGAATCCGCGGTCCCGGGTCCTGGGCCCGTTTCCACACAGACCAAGGAGCAGTACCATGGCACGCTTATTGACGTTGACAATCATCGCGCTGGCGGTCGGGCTGACCGGCTGTATGGCGACCGCCCCGGTTCAGGATGACGCGGAAGCGGCGGCCCGCCGCCGCCAGGAGGCCCAGCAGTACTACAGCATCGGCGCGGACCACTTCGGCCGGCGCAGTTACGACGACGCGCTGGCGAACTGGGAGAAGGCGCTCGAGGTTGACCCGACCTACTACGATACCTACATCGGTCTCGGCACGCTCTGGCGCCGCCGACGCGACCCGGTGCAGGCCAAGAACTACTACTTGAAGGCGGTCGCACTCGAACCGACCAACGCCAAGGGCTACGAGGCGATGGGCGACCTGTACCTCGAGATGGCGCCGACCGACCCGACCCTGATCGACTCGGCGCTGGCGATCTACCGCCAGGGGCTGGAGCGTGACCCGCAGATGGTGCCGCTCTACAACGGCATCGCCGAGGCGTTCATCATGAAGGAACAGCCGGCGCAGGCCGATTCGGTCTACGGCATCGCGCTCGGGCTGTTCCCGGACGACCTCGGCGTCCAGCGGCTCTGGGGCGAGTTCCTCTACGACCAGCGCCGCTACGCCGAAACGGTCACCGCGCTCCGGCCGGTGGTCGAGCGCTTCGCCAGCGACCCGAACATCAACAAGCTCCGCGAGAAGCTGGCGCTGGCGATGGCCGAGGAGAAGATGTACACCGAGGCGATCGCCCAGCTCAACCTGATCATCGAGGCTGACCCGACCAACGTTGATGCGATGCTGGTCCAGGGCGTCATCCAGTCCCGGCAGAAGAAGTACCGCGAGGCGATGGCGACGTTCCAGGCGGTGTTGGCGCAGGACGCGGACCGGGCGATGGCTCGGGTCTACATGGCCGACATCGAGATCGAGCGGCGCAACTACGGCGCGGCGCGCAATCACCTGCAGGCGGCGCTGGCGAGGAACCCGAATCTCACCGTTGCCCACGTCTACCTCGGCGACGTGGCGCGGCGCCAGGGCACCGAGCAGATCGGCGGCCGGGCGCTGGCCAACGTGCGCACCGATAACCTGCGCTCGGCCAAGTCCTTTTACGAGGCGGCCCGGCGCAGTTACCAGCAGGGGCTGAACGACCGCAGTTACGCCAGCTACTGCCGCGGCCAGATCAGCTTCCTCAACCAGAGCATCGAGCTGATAGACGGAGAGCTGTTCATCCGGTAGGGGAGAGCCTGATTGAGCCTTGACCGCCGCGTCCTCCTGCTCAACCAGAACTACGAGCCCCTTTCGGTGTGCAAGGCCCGCCGCGCGCTCGTGCTGGTGATGCTCCAGAAGGCCGAGCCGATCGAGCGCACGAAGCTGTTCGCGCATTCGGTGCGACTGCGGATGTCCCTGCCCAGCGTCCTGCGGCTCAACTACTACGTCAAGGTCCGGCGTAAGAAGGTGCCGCTCACCCGGCGCAACGTCATCCGCCGGGACAAGCACATCTGCCAGTACTGCGGCCGCAGGCATGGCGAGATGACGACCGACCACGTCATGCCCCGGGCCCTGGGCGGCGAAGATACCTGGGAGAACCTCGTCTGCGCCTGCTCGGCCTGCAACGCGCGCAAGGGTAGTAGGATACCGGCGCAGGCGGGAATGAACCTGATGCGCGCCCCCCGTCAGCCGCATTACTTCACCTTTGCGATTACCGCGCTCGGCCACGTGCCCGAGGTCTGGCGCCAGTACCTGTTCCAGAGCTGAAACCGATCCTGTTCCTGCTGGCGGCGGCCGCGACGGCGGTCGGTCAGGCGGTGATTCCGGCGACCGGTCTGCCGCCCGGCTTCCGCCGGCGGCCGGTGCCGGTTCCGGTCCGGGAGGCGGCGGTCGGGCTCAGGCAGGAGCTGGCCGACGCCGGTTGGTTCGAGGCCGCGGTCCGGCTCGACTCGACCCCGGCCGGCGCGTTCCGTCTCCGGGTCGAGCCCGGGTCGCGCTCGCTGGTCGAACGCTGGCAGGTTGTCGGTGCCCGAGCGGTCGCCGCGGAACGGGTTCAACGCGAACTGTCCGGCAATGTCCCGCTGGCGGTCGCGGTGCTCGAACGGGCCGCGTTCCGGGTCGTGTCCCTGTACGAGGCTGCAGGTCACCCCTTGGCGACGGTCAACGTGCGGGCGGTGGAGCCGGTCGGGCCCCGGCGCTACGCGGTCACGCTCGAAATTGACGAAGGCGACCCGGTTCGGGTCGAACGCCTCGAATTCCCGGGCGCGGAACCAATCTCCCCGCGCGTGCTGGCTCGCATCGCCCGGTTCCGGCCCGGGCCCTGGCAGCCCCGGCTGGTCGAAGCCTGGCAGCGCAACCTCGCCACCTCCGGGCTGGTCCGGGTCGAAGCCCGCGAACTGGTCGCCGGTGCGGGCGGCTACGGCCTGCGCTTCCGGGTGCGGCCGGAACGGGTCAACCGGGCAAGCGGCGCGGTCGGCTACGACGCGGCGGAAGCGGAACTCGCCGGCTTCGCACGCATCCAGCTCGCCAACATCGCCAACACCGGCCGCAGGCTGGTCGCGGCCTGGGAGAGCTTCCGGGGCCGGACCCGCTACGAACTCGGCTACGTCGAACCGTGGCTGTTCGGCTCGGCCTTGAGCCTCCACGTCGAGGCCCGTCACCGGTCTCTCGACACAACCGCGGCCCGTACCGAGCTTGAACTTGGCGCCGGCCTGCCGATAGCGCCGGAACTCGAACTCACCTTCGGCACCGGCTACGAGCAGGTGGCCGGGCTCGACCCCTCGGCGCTCGCCCGCACCGCCTGGGCCGCGACCGGGCTGACCTACGATACCCGGCCGACCCCGGTCAACCCGGAAGGCGGTATCATGGCCGGGCTTCGGACCCGGGCCGGCACGCGCCGGGGACGGGACTCCTCGCACTTCGTCGGCCGGATCGAGGCGGACGCGGTGCTGGCCGGGCCGCGGCTCGGACCGCTCGTGCCGGAGAACCGGTTCCAGGGCCGGGTGGTCGAGACCCGCGCCGCGCTCTCCGAACTCGAACTCTACCGGCTCGGCGGCGCGGCGACGGTGCGCGGCTACCGCGAAGACGAACTCACCGCCCGGCGCGTCGGCTGGTGGAACTTCGAACTGCGCTACCCGGTTGACCCTGCGACCGCGGTCTACGGCTTCCTTGACGCCGGGCTGGCCGGCCTGCCGGGAGGCCGGCGCTTCCTCCCCGGCTATGGAATCGGCGCCCGGGTCGGCACCCGCATCGGCGGGTTCGAGGCCGGCT
>DSBX01000376.1 GCA_011049385.1 Caldifarciminota bacterium
CCCCGGCCGCGCTCGCCATCCGCCACGCCCGACACAAGGCGCTCTCCGTGCTCCGGCCCGGGCTCTCTGGCCTCGTCATCGGGGTGGACACCATCGTCGTGCTCGGCCGCTCGGTGCTCGGCAAGCCGGCGGAGCGGGACGAAGCCCGGCGGATGCTTCTGCGCCTCTCCGGCCGTTCCCACCGGGTCATCTCCGGGCTGGCGGTGCACGACACCGGGACCGGCCGCACCCGCACCGCAAGCGAGGAATCCCGCGTCACCTTCCGCCCGCTGACCCGCGACGAAATCGAGCGCTACCTCGACACCGGCGAGCCCTTCGACAAGGCCGGCGCCTACGGCATCCAGGGCCGGGCCGGCGCTTTCGTCTCCCGCCTCGAAGGCGGTTACCCCAACGTCGTCGGCCTGCCCCTGAGCCGGCTGATGGCGATGCTCTTCGCCTGCCGGGACGAACGATGAGGCCCGGCTTGACTCCCGGAACCTGCGGTTCAGAATTGGGGCTGTGATGCGCGTGCTCCTTTCTCTCCCGCTCGCGGCCCTGCTTCTTGCCGGCTGTTGCGGCTACTCGACCCACGCCCTGATGCGGGGCGACCTCCAGCGCGTCGCGGTCCTGCCGGCCGAGAACTCGACCGCCCAGCCCGGCCTCGCCGACGAGTTCACCGAGCTGCTCGCCGACGCCTTCAACACCGACCGCCGGCTCCGCGTCACCGCGCTCGAAGCCGCCGACCTCTCGGTCAGCGTCCGCCTGACCGAGTACAGCCGGAACCCGGCCGCCTACTCCGGTGACGAGACGATCAGTGCCTATGACATCGTCATCAGCGCCGCGGTCGCCTGCGACGACCGGACCCGGAACGAGGAACACTACTCCGGCACCGTCTTCGCCCGGACGACCTACGACCCGGCCGCCGAATCCGAGGAAGCGGCGGCGGAGCGGGCCCTCAAGACCCTCGCCGCCGACATCGTCCGGGCCATCATCACCAAATGGTAACCGCCAAACCCGAGGTCGAACTCACCGTCAGCCGCATCGTCGCCGGCGGTGCCGGGATGGCGGAACTCGACGGCCGCAAGGTCTTCGTGCCGCTGACCGCGCCCGGCGAACGGGTCCGGGCCCGGTTGGTGCTCAGCAAGCGGGACTACGCGGTCGCGAGGCTCCAGGAAGTGCTCGAACCCTCGCCCCATCGCCGCGCGCCGCGCTGTCCGCTGTTCGGCCGCTGTGGCGGCTGTCAGTTCCAGCACCTCGTCCCCGACGAGCAACTACGGGTCAAGCGCGAGATGGTCGCCGACGCCCTGCGCCGCATCGGCCGGCTCGACCTGCCGGTCGCGCCGGTCCTGCCCGCACCGGACGAATGGCATTATCGCAACAAGACCCAGTACGCGGTCGGCATTGACCGGGGTCCGCGCGTCGGCTTCTTCGTCACCGGCACCCATCGCATCGTCCCGGCCGAACCCTGTTTCCTCCACCCGGCCCGGTTCGACGCCGCCCGCCGGGCCTGCGCCGACTGGCTGTGCGGCGCCGCGGCCCAGGCCTACCGCGAACACGACCACACCGGCAACCTCCGCCACCTCGCCCTGCGCACCGACGGCCGCCGCACCATCGCGCTCGTCGCCACCCGCACCCGGCGCATCTCGGTCGAGCTGGTCGAGCGCCTTGCCGCCACGCCCGGTGTTGATGCCATCGTCCAGAACGTCAACCCCGAACCCGGCAACCGCATCTTCGGCCCGGAAACCCGGCCGATTCTCGGCGAGCCCGGGCTGGAGTACGAGCTCGCCGGCCGCCGCCTGCGCGTCTCCCCCACCGCATTCTTCCAGGTCAACACCGCCCAGGCCGAGACCATCGTCGCGCTGGTCCGGGAGCGGCTCGGCGACCGCCGCTGGACCCGCATCGCGGACCTCTACTGCGGTGTCGGCGCGTTCGCCCTCGCGGTCAGCGACCTGGCCGAGCAGGTGACCGGCGTGGAATCCAGCCCGGTCGCGGTCGCCGACGCCCGCCGCAACGCCGAGCTTGCCGGCGCCGGCAACGCCGAGTTCACCGAGGGCGACGCCGCCTTCCTGCCCGCCGATATCGGCCCGGCGGACGCGGTGATTCTCGACCCGCCCCGCAAGGGCGTGAGCCGCGAGCTCATCGCCACGCTCGGCGCGGCCCGGCCTGACCGCATCGTCTACGTCTCCTGCGACCCGGCCACCCTGGCCCGGGACCTCGCCCTGCTCGGCAAGACCGGCTACCGGGCCGGCGACGTCCAGCCGGTGGATATGTTCCCCCAGACCGCCCAGTCGTCACCCTGAACCGCACCGATGGCTGAGCCGCGGTTCTGCTCCGGCCTCATCCTCACCGCTCCAGGCGAGCCCCTGTTCCCGGGCACACTCTCCTGGCAGGACGGCCGCATCACCGACATCCGCCGAGACCGCGCACCGGCCCCCGAAGACCCGGTCATCGCGCCCGGGTTCATTGACAGCCACACCCACCCGGTCGAGCTCGGACTCGAAGGCGTGTACCCGGACCTGTCCGAAGCCCGCACCATCGCGGAGGTCCTCGACCGCCTGCGCCGGGCCGACAAAGCCGACCCCGGCGACGGCATCCTCTTTGGCCTCAACCTCGACCCGGACCGGCTCGCCGAAGGCCGCCTGCCCACCCGCGCGGAACTCGACGCGCTCGCGCCCGGCCGCCCGGTCGTCGTCTGCCGGGTGGACCGCCACTCGGCCGCGGCCGGCTCGGCCGCGCTCCGGCTGGCCGGCATCGAAGCCGGGCCGGACGGACTGCTCTCCGGGCCGGACTACGAGCGGGCCGCGTGCGCCTTCTCCCACGCCCTGCCCCCGGGCATCATCGCCGCCGCGCTCGAACACGCCGCCGCGCTCGCGGCACGGACCGGCACGACCACGCTCGGCGCGCTGGACGGCGTCGAAGACTACTCGCTCGACAACTGGCGGGAACTGGTCGCGCTGATGAACCGCCGGCCGGTCCGGTTCGTGCCGTTCCTCCAGACCCGGCGGCCCGAGACCGCGGCCCGGCTCGGCCTGCCCCGGGTCGGCGGCTGTATCCTCGTGGACGGCTCGCTCGGCTCGCACACCGCGGCCCTGGCCGGAGACTACGCGGACGCGGCGGGCGAGCGGGGCAGGCTCTACCTCACCGACGACGAGCTCACCCGCTTCCTCGCCGAGGCCGACGCGCTCGGCCTCCAGACCGCGGTCCACGCCATCGGCGACCGCGCGGTCGCGCAGGCGCTGTGCTGTCACGAACGCGCCCGCACCCGGTCGGAACTCCGCCACCGCATCGAACACGCGGTCCTGCTCGATGCCGGGCTCATCGCCGCGATTGCCGGTCGCGGGCTCCTGCTCGGGGTCCAGCCCGCCTTCGAGGCGAACTGGGGCGGCCCGGACCGGCTCTACGCCCACCGCCTC
The DNA here is from genome assembly GCA_011049385.1 of Caldifarciminota bacterium. Taxonomy (GTDB): domain Bacteria; phylum Hydrothermota; class Tepidihabitantia; order Tepidihabitantales; family Tepidihabitantaceae; genus DSBX01. The sequence goes on from DSBX01000376.1 coordinate 3,393, forward strand.
GGCCCGCGCCATCGGCAGACCAACCCCTTCCGCTCCCTGCTCCGGGCCGGGGTCCGGCTGGCCGGCGGCTCGGACGCGCCCATCACCCCGGTGGACCCGCTCGCGGGTATCCGCGCCGCGCTCGCGCACCCGAACCCGGACGAGCGCATCGGCCCGGACGCCGCGCTCGCGCTGTTCACCAC
>DSBX01000215.1 GCA_011049385.1 Caldifarciminota bacterium
AGACGCGGCAACGGTCATTGCCGCGCTGGGTCAGATGATGCGGCAGACCGACCGCGACCGCACGGGCTATGCGAGGCATGAGAAAACCTCAGCCAGGCAGGAGTAGTTGTCAATCAATATGGGAAGTGTCCCGGGTTTCCGGTTCTCCCCAGCGGTAGGCAGACGGTATCGGCCCGGCCGCCGAGGAGGCGCGTTTCGGCTCAGTGGCCGGCGTTGACCCGGCGGCGGGCGCGTTCGTGTTCGCGATGAGTGCGGGAGAAGATGTGACTGCCGTCGCCCCGGGCGACGAAGAAGAGGTACTCGGTCGGCTCCGGGTCGAGCGCGGCGGCGATGGCGCGGGCGCCGGGATTGCAGACCGGGCCGGGCGGCAGGCCCTGGTGGAGGTAGGTGTTGTAGGGTGATTCGATGCGGATGTCGGCAAGGGTCAGGACTTCACGGTGAACCGGCAGGACATACTGTACCGTGGCGCAACTCTGGAGCGGGATGTCCCGGCGCAGGCGGTTGAGGAACACCCCGGCGATGAGCCGGTTTTCGTCGGCCAGCACCGCTTCTTTCTCGATAATCGAGGCGAGAATGACCGTTGCGCGGTTGTCGAGCGGCGGGTCCGCGATTCGGGCGCGCTCCCGGTCCCAGACTTCACGGAACCGGCGCACCATACGCCGGATAACCGTCCGGGCCGGTGTGCCGGTCTCGAATTCCCAGGTATCCGGGAACAGGTAGCCTTCAGGGTCGGCGCCAGGGATGCCGAGCGAGTCGAGCAGTTCGCGGTCGCGGCCGGCCGCGAGGAACTCGGCCTCGGGGCAGATGCCGTGGTCATCGAGCAGGGCGGCTATCTGCCGGAGGGTGTAGCCTTCGGGAACGGTGAGCATCATCGCGGTCCGGCCGGGTCGGGAGAGGGCCTCGAGCGCGGCGAGACAGCCTGAGCGTTGGCGCAGTTCGTAGCGGCCGTGGCGCAGGTTCCGGTCGTAGCCGAGGACCCGGGCCACGGCCCGGAACAGGTGCGGGTTTGCGATGACCCCGTGCTCGTGGAGGCTGTCGGCGATGGCGCCGGTTGTCGCGCCGGCCGGGATGGTCACCTCGACCGGTTCGCCCGGCGTGCAGGCGAGGAGCAGGAGCAGCGGGAGAGACATTAGCCGGCGTATTGACATCAACCCTCACCCTTGCCCTCTCCCTGTCCAGGGAGAGGGGACGTTGCGTCGGTGGTGCTCGTTGTCCGACGTCTGCCTGCGTGGTTGCTGACAGCCCGGCCGGCCATCTGCCGGCAGGCTATTCCTTTCCGCTTCCTCTCCCCGGCGGGGAGAGGATCGAGGTGAGGGGGCAGGGCTGCGGCAATCGCTTGCAGTATGGCTTCGGTTTGCCGCAGCACCTCGTGGTTCCAGAAGCGCAGAACACGGAAGCCGCGGCCAGCGAGGAACTGGTCCCGGTTCTGGTCCTGGCGGACGCGCACGGAGTGCTCCCCGCCGTCAACCTCGATGATGAGCCGAGCGTCAAGGCAGCAGAAGTCGACCACAAATGGGCCGACCGGGTGCTGACGTCGGAAATGCGCCCCGGCGAGCCGACGGTCGCGCAACTTGCTCCAGAGCAGGCGTTCGGCGTCGGTGGACCTCCGACGCAGGAGTCGGGCGCGGGCGGTCGCACCGGCGTGTCGTTGCATCGTCAACCCTCACCCTTGCCCTCAGAAACTGCTTGCGCGGCACCCTGTCCGGGGAGGGGGGATGCTTCGGCCAGCCAGTCTTCGAGAATCAGGACCGCGGCGATGCGGTCGGCCGCACGTTTGCGGGTCTTCGAGCGTCCTTTGGCCGCCGGCCGGCCGCGGGGCACTTTCTTGCCGCGTGCCTCGGCCAGGACATCAGCCGCGCGGTTGGAGGACCAGCGTTCGTCCTGGAATTCGACCGGCAGTTTGAACCGGTTGCGGAGCCGGTTGGCGAACCGGGTGACCGCCTCGGAACGGGAGGTCGGGTTGCCGTCTGGGGAAAGCGGCAGGCCGACGACGAGGTGTGTGACTTTCCATTCGCGGATGAGGCCTGCGACGAGCGTGACCAGCCGTTCTTCGTCCTTGTGTTCGAGTGTGGGCAGGCCCTGGGCGATGACGCCCGTCGAGTTCGAAACCGCAACCCCGGTGCGCCGGGTGCCGACGTCAAGACAGAGAACACACGTCACGAGTTCCAGTCTAGACCGCCGGCCGGAGAAGTAAAGAACCGGCGCGCGAACTTGACAGGCGGATACGAATGCCGACAATAACTCCAGCAGGAGAGGCGTGTTCCGCGTCCGCATTGCGAAAGGATTTGCTGTTTTGGAGATTACCGGTAAGGTCAAGTGGTTCGATACCCGGAAGCGCTACGGCTACATCGCGGCCGACGACGGCAACGGCGATGTGTTCCTGCATCACAGCGACATCGCCGACGAGACGAGCCAGGAGTTCGAGCCCGGCCAGGCGGTACGTTTCGAAACCTCGATGACCCCTTACGGACGACGCGCACTTCGTGTGCGCCCGGAGACGCCTGCGTCCGGGCAGACGTGAGACCGCGATGCCGCTTGTTTACCTCGGCCTCGGCTCGAACTTCGGCGACCGGCTGGCGCACCTGGACCGGGCGGTGATGCGCCTGGGTGAGCTGGGCGCAGTGCGCCGGTCATCCTGGTACGAGACGGTGCCGGTTGACATGCCTTCGGCGCCGTACTTTCTGAACGGGGTCGTCCGTGTTGACACGTCGCTCGACCCGCTCGGGCTGTTGGAGTTCTGCCTCGTGCTCGAAAAGCACGAGGGGCGCACACGAGGAAGGGCGTTGAGCCCGAGACCGCTGGACGTGGACATCCTGCTCTACGGGGACGAGGTGATAGCCGAACCGGGCCTGCGCGTGCCCCACCCGCGGATGCACGAGCGGGCTTTCGTGCTCGTGCCCCTGGCGGAGCTGGTGCCCGACCTCGTGCACCCGGTGGTCGGCCAGACCGTCGCCGACCTGCTGAGCCGGGTCAGCACCGAGGGCGTGGAGCGGGTGGAGGGACAATGAGACATATTGCCGTCGAGGGAGTGATCGGCGTCGGTAAGACCGCGCTGGCGGAACTGCTGGCGAAGCGGCTGAACGCGAAGCTGGTGTTCGAGGAAGTGGAGACCAATCCGTTCCTGGACCGGTTCTACCAGGACCTGCGCGGCTATGCGTTTCAGACCCAGTTGTTCTTCCTGCTTTCCCGGCACCGCCAGCAGAGCGAGTTGGCGCAACTGGGGCTGTTCGAGGAGAACCTGGTCTGCGATTACCTCTTCGAGAAGGACCGGGTGTTCGCGGCGATGAACCTGACCGAGCACGAGATGGCGCTGTACGAGCGGGTGTACGCGATGCTCGCCCGCGAGGTGCGTCGCCCGGACCTTGTCGTCTACCTGCAGGCGCCGACCGAGATCGTCCTCGCGCGAATCAAGAAACGCGGGCGGCCGTTCGAAGTCGGCATTGACCCGGATTACATCGAGAAGCTCTCGGATGCCTACAATTCCTACTTCATGCGTTACGACGGCGCGCCGGTGCTGATCGTCAACACCGAACGCAGTGATTTCGTCTCGTCCCCCGAGGATTTCGAG
>DSBX01000051.1 GCA_011049385.1 Caldifarciminota bacterium
GCGCTCGTCGGCGACGCCGATGGCGCCGCCGACGAGCGCGAGCAGGACCGACTCGAGCAGGAACTGGAGCAGGATGTCGCGGTTGGTCGCGCCCAGCGCTTTGCGCAGGCCGATTTCCCGGGTGCGCTCGGCGACCGCGACGAGCATGATGTTCATTATGCCGATGCCGCCGACGAGCAGGGAGATGCCGGCGACCGCGATCATTACGATGACCGCGACCCGGGTGATGTTGCGGTAGATGTCGCGCAGGGTGTCCTGGGTGTTGATGCCGAAGTCGTCGGGCGCGTCGAAGCCGAGGCTACGCCGCCGGCGCAGGAGTTCCCTGATTTCGTCCACCGCGCGTTCAACCGACACGCCCGGCTTCGGCATCGCCTGGATGGAGATGCCGCGCCAGAGTCGGGCCTGGCGGTCCCGGGGGAGCGGGTAGTATTTGTCGAAGGTGGAGAGCGGGATGAGGGCGTTATTGTCCTGGCTCTGGCCGAGGAAACTGCCCTTGCGTTCGAGGACGCCGATGACGGTGAACCGGCGGCCCTCGATGTCCACGCGCTTGCCGATGGGGTCTTCGGTCGGGAAGAGGTTGTCCGCGACCTGCCCGCCGATGACGCAGACCGCGCGTTTGCGCAGGCTGTCGTCGGAATTGATGAACCGGCCGGACTCGACCCGGAGGTTCGCGGTCGCGCCGATGCCCGGGGTCGAGCCGGTCAGGTCAACGTTTGAAGCCCGGTTGCCGCGCCAGGTGATGCGGCCGACGGTGCGCGAGCGCTGGGGCGCGACTCGTTCGATACCGGGCAGGCGGGCGACGGCCGTGGCGTCGTCCAGGGTCAGGTCCGGGCGGCGGCCGACGTCGTCGAAGTTAACCTGCCCCATGCCCCAGCTGAACTTCTGGACGAAAATGGTATTGGAACCGAGTGAGGCAATCTGGCGTTCGACCTCGTAGTTCATCCCCTGGATGAGCGCGATGATGGCGATGACGGTCGTGACTCCGATGATGATGCCGAGCGCGGTCAGGAACGAGCGCATCCGGTGGGTGCGGAAGGTGTCGAGCGAGAGCTTGAGGAGTTCCCAGACGACCATCGTTCAGTTGTGCTCCGCCGCACTTTCGATGCGGCCGTCGCGGACCCGGACGATGCGGCGGGCGCGGGCCGCGACCTCTTCGTCGTGGGTGATGATGATGATGGTATTGCCGGCGGCGGCGAGCGTGTCGAAGAGGCTCATCACCTCGGCGCCGGTGCGGGTGTCGAGGTTGCCGGTCGGTTCGTCGGCGAGGAGCAGGGCGGGTTCGTTGGCGAGCGCCCGGGCGACTGCGACCCGCTGGGTCTCGCCGCCGGAGAGCTCGTTGGAGCGGTGGTGCACCCGGTCGGCCAGGCCGACCAGGGCGAGCAGTTCCCGGGCGCGGGCGTCGCGCTCGCGCCGGGGCCTGCCGGCGTAGACCATCGGGAGCTGAACGTTGGCGAGCGCGGTCATCCGGGGCAGGAGGTTGAAGCTCTGGAAGACGAAGCCGATTTGCCGGTTTCGGATCCGGGCGAGTTGGATGTCGTCCAGGGTCGAGATGTCGCGGCCGGCGAGGAGGTAGCGGCCCGCGCTGGGCGTGTCGAGACAGCCGATGAGGTGCATGAGGGTGGATTTGCCGGAGCCGGAGGGGCCCATCAGCGCGAGGTATTCGCCGCGCTGGATGGTGAGGTGAATGCCGCGCAGGGCGTGGACTTCAACTCGGCCCGTGCAGTAGTCTTTGGTTACGCCTTCGAGCTCGATGAGCGCGGCATCGGAACCGGGCGCGGCCACGCTATTTTCCTGCCGCGTCGTGGTCGCGGTCCGCGTTCTGCTGGGGCCGGACCCGACGCCCCGGGCGAAGCCGGGAGAGCAGTTTGTACGGTCCGGTGATGAGGGTGTCGCCTTGCGCCAGTCCCTCGGTGACCTGGATATGGGTGTCGCTGGAACGTCCGGTGCGGACCGGACGCAATTCCGCCCGGCCCTCGGCGATGACGAAGACCGTCTCCCGCTCGCGTCCTTCGACTTCGCGCCGGCCGAGCGCCTGGATGGGGACGACCAGCACGTCCTCGAGCTCGGCGGTGACGATTTCGGCCGCGGCCGACATCCCGGGCCGGAGCGCCGGGATGAGCGTGTCGAGGGTGATTTCGACCTCGAAGTCGGTGCCCTCGGTGCCGGCCAGGGACAGGCTCGCGGCCGGCATGTAGCCGATGCGGGTGACTCGCCCGCGGAAGGTGGTATCGGGCAGGGCGTCCACCTCGACCTCGGCCGCCTGCCCGACCTGCAGGGAGACGATATCGGTCTCATCGGCGTTTACGAGCGCCTGCATCCGGCTCATATCGGCGAGGACCATCACCACCGTGCCCGGGTTGTTCATCGTCCCGAGCATCACCGTCTCGCCTTCGCGAACGTTGACCCGGGCGACGGTGCCGGCAATCGGCGCCCGGATGGAAGTCTTGTCGTACTGGTCCTCTGCCTGCCGGAACTGGGCCTCGGCCATCTCGAGCGCGGCGAGCGAGGCCTCGTGCTGTTCGCCGGAGACGAGGTTGCGGGCGTAGAGGCTTTCGACCCGGGTGTGGCTGAGCCGGGCCTGGGTGAAGCGGGCCCGGGCCTGGACCAGCCCGGCCTCGTATTGGCTCCGGTCGAGCCGGAGCAGGAGGTCGCCGCGCCGGACAAGGTCGCCCTCGGCGACGGGCAGGCGTTCGATGACGCCCATCACCTGGGCCTGGATGTTGACCTGGTTCAGGGCGCGCAGTTCGCCGGTCGCGCTGACGACCGAGCGGATCGAGCCGGGCCCGGTGACCGCGACCTGGACCGCGGTGCCGGTGTCGGGCCGGCGCAGGTTGGCGATGACCAGCACGGCCAGGACCACGGCCGCGCCGATGACTATCAGGATGGTGCGGGTGCTTCGCTTCATCGGTTACTCCCCGATGCCCGGCGCCGCGGGGTCGGTGATGCCGAGCAGGTAGTTTATGCGGGCGGCCTGGATGTAGGTGTCGCAGAGCGCGCCGGTGAGTGTGGCCCGGGCGCGGGCGAGGTCGGCCTCGACGCCGAAGAAGTCGGCGAGGCTGATGTTGCCGAGCCGGTGCTGGGCGAGCGCGAGGTCGTGGAGCCGCTCGCTGAGTTCGAGGTTGCGGTGGGCGAACTCCCAGGTCCGGCGGGCTTCGGTGTAGCCGAGCAGAGCCGCGGTCGCGGTCGAGCGGAGCTGGTAGACGGCGGCGCGGGACGAGGTCCGGGCGCGGCGGGCGTCGTTGGTCGCGTCCACGACCCCGAGGAGCCAGCTCTTCAGGTCGAGAAGCGGGAAGGTGGCGCGGACGCCCCAACTGCGTGTGTCGGAGTCGGTCCAGTCCTCGGGCCGGCGCGGCAGGACCGAGTCCGACCAGTTCGAGGTCCAGTAGGCGGAGATGCCGGGCAGGGCCCGGGTCCAGGCCGCGACGCGGTTGATGTCGGCCGCGGCCCGGGTGCGGCGGCCGATTTCAAGGCCCGGGTTGCGGCGTTCGACTTCGGCGAGCAGGGCGTCGTCCGGCGGCAGGTCGAGGGCCGCCGGGCCGGGCAGGGA
>DSBX01000213.1 GCA_011049385.1 Caldifarciminota bacterium
ACCTTCACGAGGACCACGACCTGGTCGAACGCCTGCTCCAGAAGGCCGGCCTCGGCTACGGCGCCCCGCTCAACGAGGCGCTTGAGGCAATGGACGGCTACGTCAAGCTTCTGCCCGGCACCATTGTGCTCGACCCGGAACTGGGCCCGGCCCGCCTGCGCCGGCTGGACCTGCTCCTGAGCCGGGCCACGGTCGAAAGCCGGGCCGGCGAGTCGCTGAAGCTCGACCTCACCGCCGCCCTCAGCCGGCTCCGGCCGGTCCAGCCCGACGGCTTCTTCGAGCTCCTGCTCGAAGACCCGGACCGGCTCCGGGCCGAGACTGCCGAGAACCCGGGCCAGGCCATCCGCGGCCTGCTCCGGGACCTGCGCCGACCCCTTACCGCCGGTGAGATCCGTGACCATTTCGCCGAGGTCGTCGCCGCGGCGGACTGGAGCGCGACCTGGAACCGGGCCCGCCGGGACCTGGACCAGCACCCGCACGTGCGGACCGTCTCCCGGCCGAGCCGGGGCTACGAGTGGTCCGACCGGCCCATCGAGCACCGGTCCGCAAAGAGAACCGGGGGACCGGACCGCGCTTCCCAGACCGGGGCAGGAGACATCGGCGGGCTCAACGTGACCGCACTGCGGGACCGGTACGCGGCCCTGAAGACCCTGACCGACCGGCGCCGCCTCATCAGGCAGGTTTGTGCCGAACGCCCGGACGATACCGCTGAGATTCTGGCCGCGTTCTTCCCCGTCGGCCGCGATGCCCGGGCCCGCACCCAGGTCGCCGAACTGCTGGCTGAAGCCGGGCCGGACCGGCTGGGCGAGTGCGTCCGGCAGGTGGTGACATCGTACCGGCAGGTACCGGACGCCTTCGCCTGGGTGGCGAGGAACTGCGTGTCCCGCTTCGAGGTCCGACCCTCGGCCCTGCTCTCCCGGTTGCTCGACCTGCTCGAATCGCCGGACTTCCGGGCCCAGGCCCCGGCCTTGCGCGATGCGCTGGTCGGCGACGACTACCGGCTCATCTCCGAAGGCCTCGAAGCCTTCGACGCCGACGGTGCGCGCCGCCTGCTCGACCGGCTCCACCGGCTTCCCGGCATCGAGGACTACCGGCACGACGAACTGACCGCGCTGGTCCACGAGCGCTTCGCCGAACTGCGCAAGACCGTCGCCGACAACGCCATCCTGACTACGGCCGAGGGCTATGCCCGGGCCCGCAACGAGCTGGACCGGCTCACCCGCGAGGAATTGCCCAAGAACATCGAGGAGTTGGCCGCGGCCCGGGCCCAGGGCGACCTGAGCGAGAACTACGAGTACAAGGCGGCCAAAGAGAAGCAGGCCAGGCTGATGGGCCAGGTTGAGCGCCTGCGCGGCGAACTGGCCCGGGCTTCGGTCATCGAGCCCGGCAACGTGGACACCTCCGCGGTCTCGGTCGGCTGCCGGGTCAAGCTGGCCGGCGACGACGGAACCGAAACCGAGTATCGGCTCCTCGGCCCCTGGGACTCGGACCCGGACCGGCGAATCATCTCCTACCTCGCGCCGCTGGGAAACGCAATGCTCGGCCACAAGCCGGGCGAGACCTTCGAGTTCGACGGTCGCTTCTACACCGTCCGCGTGGTAGCGGGGCCCTGAGATGCCCCTGACCCTGCGCCTGCGCTCGACCCGGACCGACAGCCCGGAGATTGCCGAGGCCGCACACGTCGTCCGGCAGGGCGGCATCGTCATCTTCCCGACCGAATCGGTCTACGGCATCGGGGCCGGGCTCGATTTCCCGGAGGCCGCGCTCCGCATCAACCGGCTCAAACAACGGCCGGAAACCCAGCCCCTGCTCGTCCACTGTGCCGAGACCGGCGACATCGCGATCCTGGCCCGGGCGGTCCCGCCCGAGACGTTCCGGCTCATCGAGGCGTTCCTGCCCGGCCCGCTCGCACTCATCCTGCCTGCGGCCGACCGGGTACCGGAGGAACTGCGCGGCCCCGGCGACACCATCGGCATCCGCGTGACCGGACTTCCCGTCGCCCGGGCACTCATCCGCCGGAGCGGCATGCCGCTGGCCGGGTCCAGCGCCAACCGCCACGGCGCGCCCGCGACCGGCACATTCTCCGGGATTGACGCCTCACTCATCGCCGAGGCCGACATCGTGCTCGACGCAGGCGACAGCGGGGACGGTATGGCCACGACGATGGTTGACCTTGCCGCACGGCCTTTCCGGGTGATACGCGAGGGCGCGATCAGCCGGCAAGCGGTGGAAGCCGTTTTGGTCGGTCCGCGGGGCTGGCGCCCGCACGAGCCGGGTCTGTAGCGCCGATTCGCTGGCTAGTAGCGGTACTCGAGCCGAAACCCGAAGCCGTAACCGGTGCGGCTCTCACCGGTCACGCCCTCCGCGTGTTCGAGCCGATACCAGGAGAAGTCACCGAGCAGACGCAGGTCGCGCCAGAGCCGATAGTCGGCTTCCAGCCCGAACCTGAGCTCGCTCTCGACCTCCTGGTCCTCCAGGAAGGGCAGTTGCTCCGGCGCGTCCTTGCCGGCCGAGGGATAGCGCTCGGGCACCCACTCGCCGGGACGACTGAGCCAGCTCTTACGCTCGTGGTCGCCGCGGTTGTAATAGCCGCGCCGGGTCAGCCGACCGAATGGCACCAACCGCACCGGCTCCAACGGGTACAACCCGAGGCGGAAGTCGAAGAGCTCCGCGTCCGGGCCCAGGCCGTGCCCCATCGGCACGCCGAAGTTCTCGTACATCACGTGGTGAATCCGATGGTAGTAGGTGAACGGCGCGATGCCGACGTACTCGGTCCGCAGGTCCAGGGGCAGGTTCGGGGCCCAGCGCGCGCCGGCCTGGACCGCGGTCGCGTTGGGCACTTGCGGCCGCTTGATGAACTCGTAGTTGTCGAGGAAGAGCGTGCCGTAGAGCTGGAACGGCGCGAGGTCGAGAACCGCATCCCAGCCCACGAGCAGGTTGTCGTGGTGGCCGGAGTTTGCGACCTCCAGGTAGATCGGGATGAGCGGATTCATCATCCCGAAGAAGGAGAGCGTCTGGGTCGAATCCCACGCGTAGACGTTGCTCAGCACCCCACCCAGCCGCAACCGGTCCCAAAGTAAGAGCTCTACCCTCTGCCAGGAGGCGAAGCGATGGATTCCCCGCCAGCGGGAGAGGTAGGCGGTCAGGCTCTGATAGTTGAACCGGCCGTAGTCCGCGACCAGGCTGAAGTGGTCGAGCGCGGGCGCCTCGTCGCCCAGCATCACCGAACCGGTGTAGCCCGGGCCCCAGCGGTAACGGTCCCGCCCGAGGGCGAGACGCACCTGCCACGGCAGGCGGAACGCCAGCCAGGCGTGCTCGAGTTCGAAGATACCCAATCCATCCTTCCAGGCGTGCACCCGCGTGCCCGGCACGTACCGGCCCGAAGAATCGGGATTGTGCACCTCGATAGTGTCCGGCCGGAAGAGCAGGAACTCGCCGCGCTCGTAGAACGCGAAGTCGCTGCCCGGCCGGTTCTCCAGCACCACACCCGCCGAGCCGAAGAACCGGCTTCCGTGTTCGGTTCCGATCACGCCGGACC
>DSBX01000269.1 GCA_011049385.1 Caldifarciminota bacterium
GCCTACGCCCGGGTCAGCCGGTCGAACAAGAGCGTCGAGGCGCTTCGGCGCGAGGCGCGGCGCGAGGTCGAGGCGGCCCGGCGGTCGAACCTGACCATCGTCTTCGAGATGGGCCACCATTCGATTGCCGAGCACGCGGTCTTCAATATTGACATCAGCGACGTGTCGCGGCTGGCGGTGGAGGCGGTCGAGCATCACCGGCTGAACGCCTATACCGAGAAGTCCCAGCGCTACGTGAGCCTGACCGACGATTACGTCGTGCCTCCGGAACTGCGCGGCACCGAGGAGGAGGCGTCGTTCCACGACATCATCCGCCAGCAGAATCGGTACTATCACCTACTCAAGGAGCGGCTCTGCGAGTGCATCGCCCGGCGCTGTCCGGAGCTGGCGGACCGGCCCGGGGACCTCGAGAACGCGGCCCAGGAGGATGCCCGTTACATCACCAGCCTGGCGACGATGACCCAGCTCGGGATGACGGTGAACGCCCGGAGCCTGGAGCTGATGGTCCGGCGGATGGCGGCCAGCCCGCTGGCCGAGGTGCGCGAGTTGGGCCGCGAGCTGTTGAGCCGGGCCGAGGCGGTGACGCCTTCCCTTCTCGTCTTCACCGGCGCGACCGAATACGACCGCGAGACCTACCCGCGCCTGCGCGAGTTCGCCGAGGGGTTCATGGCCCCGGCGTTCCCACGCCGGCCCAAGAACTTCATTGTCTATTCGGCGGCCGATGTGTCGTTGGTGGACTACACCGCGAACGCGGACAATAAGCTGCTGGCGGCGCTGATGCACGCGGTCTCGAAGGCTTCCTACGCCGAGTGCCTGAACCGGATCGAACGCCACACCCTGGCGCGGAAGAAGGAGATTCTCAAGATGGCGATGCGGGACCTCGCGGCCTACGATGCGGTCCTGCGCGAGTTCGAGCACCTGTCGGTGAGCTTCGAGCTGGTCATTTCGGCGTCCTGTTTCGCCCAGCTCAAGCGGCACCGGATGACTTCGATGACCGTCCAGCGTTACAGCCCGAACGTCGGCTGGACCATCCCGGAGTCGGTGGCCGAGGTCAAGGAGCACAAGAACTACAAGGACCTGCTGGCAAGGACCGAGGAGGTCTTCACCCAGCTCGCCGAGCAGTACCCGGCCGCGGCCCAGTATGTGTTGACCAATTCTCACCAGCGCCGGGTGCTGGTCACCCTCAACGCCCGCGAGCTTTACCACCTGTCCCGCCTGCGTGAGGACGCGACCGCCCAGTGGGACATCCGTGACATCGTGAACCGGATGGTGGAGCAGGCGCGCAACGTGATGCCGCTGACGCTGACCCTGGCCGCAGGCAAGGACGGCTTTGCCCGCGTCTACCAGGACCTGTTCGGCAGTCCGCCCACGGTCACGAACCTCGAACTGCCGGTCGGCCGGCAACTGCCCGCTTCGTGCGAGGTGGGTGATGAGCCGGAGAAGGAACAGGTGGAGACGGAGGAGAAGGCGGAAGGCGGAAAGGCCAAGACCGGGAGCCGGAAGCCCAAGGCCAGAGTGCGGAAGGTGAAGACGGAAGAGAAGACGGAGGGCGGGAGTGGGAAGGCCAAGGCCGGGAGCCGGAAGCCGAAAGCCGGGACGCAGAAGGTGAAGAGGAAGGCTGAGGTCAGGCCCAAGGCCGGGACACGGAAGGCCGGAGCCGGCACGGCGGCGAAGCCGGCCGCGAGAAAGCGGACCAGGAAGTGACGCGGGTTTCGAACCTGGCCGAGCTGAAACAGGCAGGGAAGCTGAATGCGGCCGAGATTCTCATCGCCGACGAGGAGTTGGCCCGGAAGATGAGAGCGTGGCAGGTCATCCGCACGGTCGCGAACATCCTCGTCATCGTCATCCTCGCCATCGCCATATTCGCCTGGGCCAACCCGCTGGGAATCCCCCTGCTCGAAACCGGCGGCTTCCGGGTTGCGCGCCAGGTCATGCTCGCGGTCGGCATCGGCCTCCTGTTTCTTGAATACCTCCTGCCCGGAACCCGCGTGTTCAAGATTGCCGGCGACGAACCGGAGGGACTCCGGCTCGTCAACCGCCGGAAGTAGCGCGGCGGTGGAGCCGAGAGCGGATTGCGCTGACCCGCCCGGCGTCACCGACCGCTCCTGCCTGAAACCGCGGACCCTGGTCTTCGCGTTCCTGCTGTTGTCTCTGTCCTGCCTGATGCCCCGGGTGCGGGGTGCCGAAGACCCGGCTCACGCCCTGCCGCCGGAGTGGCTGTTCTCAGAACCGTCCGGTCCGCCCCCGGAGGTGCCGGAGGCGCGATACCTGGGCAAGTTCAAGGTGACGTTCTACTGGGTGGTGGAGGAGAGGAGCTACCCGGCCGGCCGTGCCGAGGCGCTGTATGACACCGACGGCAAGCTCGTCGGCCGTTTTTCAAGCCGGTTCGTGGCCGACTTCAAGCGTGAGGCGGCGGCCCGCCTGCGGGACGGCCGGTGCATCAGCTACCTGCCGAAGACGAACCGGGTCCGGGTCGGCGACAGCTTCCTCGGCTACGACGGCTATCACCTGACCGAGCTCAAGTCAATCGCGGTTGACCCCCGGGTCATCCCGATCGGCGCCCGGGTCTACATACCCCAGACCGAGCGGGTCGTGGTTGATGGCCGGCCGCTGAACGGGGTATTCTACGCGCACGACATCGGCAGCGGGGTCCAGGGCAAGCACATTGACATCTTCATCGGCTCGCGCGAGAACTACGCCACCTTCACCTCAGCGGGCGTGCGGAGCCTGAGTAGCGTTGATGTTTACATCCTGGAATGAAAGCCGCTTGCGGTCATCGGGAAACGCGGCCGCAATCTCCGCCAGCACCGGTCCCAACCGTTCCTGCCGCCACTCGCGGTGGAGCCGGCGCAGGGTCGTAACCCGCGCGCCGCCCGAATCCAGCCACTCGAGAAGCTCGGCGAAGTCATCCAGCGGCCACTCGGTGAAGACGCGCGGGTTCCTGACAACCTGGTGCAGGAGCAGGATGGTAACGGGACGGGCAAGAACCTGGCGCTTGATGGTCTCAAGAGAGGTTTCGAGCCGCAACTCGACCGTCGGCACCCGCCAGGGGTCGGTTTCGAGGTCGAACCGGCCTTCGCGTACCGCCCGGCCCATCCGGTAGCCCGCGGCCTGGACCATCCGGACGGTGCGGGCGTTCAGGTCGCCGTAGGGGTAGACGAAGGTGAGCACTTCCTCGCCGAAGAGCGATTCCAGTATGACCTTGGAGTCGTGTATCTCGCGCCAGGCCGCGGCCGAGTCGAGCCGGGTCAGGAACGGGTGGGACAGGCTGTGACTGGCGATTTCGATGCCGCAGGAGTCCACCATCTCCCGGACCTCCGAACGGCGTACGAACCCGGCCCCGGACCCGTAGGAAGGACTGCCGCCGCGCAGGTAGTCGCAGATAACACCAAGGGTCATGGTCATGCGGTGGCGCTTGAGCAGGGGGTAGATGTTGGTGAAGACGCTGTGATAGCCATCATCCACCGAGAGCACGACGGTGTGACCGGCGAGCGGGAGCGGTGCGGTGGAGAC
>DSBX01000004.1 GCA_011049385.1 Caldifarciminota bacterium
ACCCCGGGGACTCCCGGGGCTCCCGGGTCGGTTCAGGAGACGGTTGGGGGGTATACCCGGGGTATACCCCCCCGTCGGCCGAGACAGGGGCGTCAATAGGGAACAGGGCGGGAACTGCACCGGTCAGACCGGCGGGGTCGGCATTGGACACTGCGCACCGCACTCCGCCGGCGTCTGCACCGCACACCGGACCGCTCACTCCTCTTCCGTCTACGCCGGTCGCACGGTGCCGACGCCCGGCGTTACATCCGGAGAGCCCCGGGCGATGTCCGGTGTCTCGAACGAAGTCGTCCTGCTTCTGCCCGGCAGTTTCCGAGTTCTCTCTCCGTTACCCGAACTGAAGAGGGATCTATCCACTCCGGTCGAGATGACGGAGAGTCGGCGTGCACCGGCGGTTACTTCCTATCCGGGTTCCTTCACTTGACCACTTCCTCTCCCCCGGCGTCCATCAGCGGCTGGCTGCTTAGGCCCCGAACCAACAGCGCCGGGTCAGGTCCCGGACTCGGGCGCGCGAACCTGCCCCTCGCGGTCCGGTACGAGGAAGAACACGAGCATCCCGGCCAGGGCCAGCCCGGCCGCGCCGAGCATCACGACCCGATAGCCGTGCGCGCCCGTGACGCTGGTGAGAAGCGCGCCGGTCACCGCGGACAGACCCAGCACGGACTGGAGCAACCCGGCCGCGGTAGAGCGTTCCGGGTTGCGCCGGAGCAGACGCTTGAGCGAGCCGAGATAGAGCAGGGACCAGGACAGCGCAAGCACGACCTGAACCGGTATCAACCAGATGTAGTTGGGCACGAATGCGTAGGCGGCGAACACCGCCACCGAAAGCACAAGCCCGGCCCGGATCATCGTCCGTTCCACCCCGCGGTCGAGCAGGTTCATGAACAGGAACTGGGCCACCGGGTTGAGCCCATAGAGCAGGCCGACCACGAACCTGGTCGCGCCGAGGTCTTCCATGTATATCGGGAAGATCGCCCAGATTGAGGCGGCCCCGGCGTGGCGCAGGTAGTAGGAAAGGTAGAGCCGCCAGTTGTGCCGGAGCACCCGGGCATCGAAGAAGGGCTGGGCGAGCCTTACCCGCTGGTCACGCAGACCCGCGACTGCGACGACCGTGCCCAGTGCCAGCATCGCGCCCGCGACCGGAAAGAGCCAGCCGAGCGTCACCGCGCCGGCTGCGAATGCGCCCGCGCCCCAGCCGAGCGCGCCGAGCGAGGTGAACCGGCCCAGCCGCGGCCGACCATCGTAATAGTAGGCTACCAGCGCCGAGGGGAACATACCCATCGCGAGGCCGGTCAACGCCCGGACCGCGAACAGGCCGGCCAGCCCGCCTACGAAGCCGTGTGCGCTCAACGCGGCCGCGGCGGCGATGGTGCCGACGATGACGAAGGTTTTGCGGTTGCCGTAGTCGGCCCAGCGTCCGAACAGCACGTTGGCGAGGAGCGCCGCCAGCTGGTAGGTCGCGACGAGGAGCCCGATTGCCGGCTTGTCCGCGCCGAGGTCCCGGGCAAGGAGCGGCACATAGACAACCGCGACCGTCGAGCCGGCGTTGGCGAGGAACTGGACCGAGTATGGGGCAAGCCGGCGCATCATCGCCCGGTCTCCCTTCTCCGCGCGTCATACTCCGCGAAGCTCCGCCGGTACCAGTCCACGACCGCGGCCGCTTCTTCCTCGCGCCCAAGCGCGGTCAAGAGACGGGCTCTCTCCCGGGCGAGAATGGCGTAACGGGCGATGGTCGCGCGGGTCCTGCCGTCCGGGTGCCGGGGCAGGCGAACCCGGAGCCGCTCGCAGTCGAATTCGCCGACCAGGTAGTCGGGCCGCAGTTCGTAGAGCGTGCCGCGCGCCAGCCAGAGCCAGCCGGGCAGGATGTTCCGGGCGTCGAGGTCCTGCTCGCGGGGGAAGGTCGCGTAGGCCGGGCGGTCCGGGTTGTTCTCGACGAAGCTGGAAATCAGCCGCACGAAGGCGGCCTGGATTGCCGCCGGGTCGCGCAGGCGGCCGTGCTCGAAGTCGTCCAGGTGGCGCAGGTAGCGAGCGAGTTCGTCCTCGCTGTTTTCGAGCAGGCCGGGATAGGCACGGCGAAGGTAGTCGAAGTACCAGGACCGCCGGAGCAGTTCCTTGTCAACGTACCAGATGTCGGGTCGGACCCCCTCGACGTGCTGGAGGTAGAGCCCGGGCGCGTAGACGTCCCAGAACTCGGTGAGAATCGTCGCGTTCGGCTCGGCCGACTCGAAGGCGTTCATCGTCGCGTCGAGCGCGACGTAGTGGTCGCGTCGGTCGGCGGGCGCGAGGTTGATGACGAGCATCGCCGCGGGTACCGCCCAGAGCAGGAGCCGCCAGCGCCTCAGCCGCCCGGCCAGCGCATCAACCCCGACCGCGGCCAGCGCGACCAGGGCCAGCAGGCAGGGCAGGTAGTAGGCTTCGATGTCCGGGATCGAGTAGTTGACGGCGTAGCCGAACGCGAGCAGGGCGCTCAGCAGGAGCCCGATCGCCAGGGCCCGCCGCGTGTGCCAGAGCCGGCGCAGACCGACTCCGATCAGGGGTACGAGCACCCAGCCCAGGCCCCAGGCCAGGAGCAGTGCGCCCCGGCCCGCGTTGGCCAGCACTTCGGCGAAGGACTGAGAGAACATCCAGACCTGGTACTGCCGGCCGGTGACGTGCCACCAGAAGCGTTCGAGAATAACCGGGTTGCCCCAGGGCAGGAGCGGGCCGGCCCTGGCCCGCAGGATGAGAAACAGGTAGGGCGAGAGGCCGAGCAGGAAAAGCGCGAGGAGCAAGAGCAGGTGTCGCGCCGGAAGCCGGCGCGCGCGGACGGCAAGCACCGCCGCCGCCCCGGCCACCGCGGCCAGGGCCGACATGTGATTCGTCAGCACTAGCCCGGCCAGGAACGCGGCCAGAAGCAGGGAGCGCGCCCTGCCCGCGGCCGCCAGCCAGAGATCGGCGATGAGAACCAGGGTCAGGGCGTGAACCTCGACCTCGACGCCGGCTTCCCAGACCGGCAGGGCGACCGCCAGCAGGGCGGTCCCGACCCCGGCCGATAGCGCCGAACAGCCCAGCCGCCGCAGGAACAGCATCGTCAACCCGACCCCGCCCGCGGCCAGCACCGCGCTCAGAGCCGAAACCCGGTCGTAGACCGAGCCGAGCGGCACGAGCGTGGCCAGGCGGCCGATGACGGTGTAGAGCGGGTAACCGGTCGGGTGCAGGATGTTGAGCAGGTTAGCGCCGGCCGCGAGCTCGCCCGAGTCAATCAGCCCGACCACCGGCTGGCGGGTGAAGAGGTAAAGCGCCAGCGCGCCGGGCACAACCAGCCAGTAGAGCCTGCGCACGAGGCATAGGATACGAACCCGCCGCCCGGCGTCAAACCGACGGGTGCTGTGGATGCAACGCGATAATGTCATAGCTAACTACAACGCGAAAATGTCATACCTGCCTGCTTGGACAGTGTTACCGGGTAGACTGGCTACATGTTGCAAGAACCAGTCTTCAC
>DSBX01000111.1 GCA_011049385.1 Caldifarciminota bacterium
GTAGAAACGACGGAGAGTTTTGGCGTCCATCGGCGGTTTCCCTCTCCTCCGGGTCCGATTCACGTCCGACGAGAGAGCCCGCACTCATTCTGCTCAGTGGCTCCAAGGGCGCGTCCGGCCTCTGGCTCTCATCAGTTATACGCCGCAAGGACTCAGTAGAGCACATCATCGCGCGCCGAGTGCGGGCAAATCGGCATAAATTGCCGACAAAGTGGGCTTTATCTCGAACGGCAGTCTGCGACCCCGGGGACTCCCGGGGCTCCCGGGTCGGTTCAGGAGACGGTTGGGGGGTATACCCGGGGTATACCCCCTCGTCGGCCGAGACAGGGGCGTCAATAGGGAACAGGGCGGGGACTGCACCGGTCAGACCGGCGGGGTCTGCGTCGGACACTGCGCACCGCACTCCGCCGGCGTCTGCGCCGCACACTGGACCGCTCACTCTTCACCCGTCTACGCCGGTCGCACGGTGCCGACGCCCGGCGTTACATCCGGAGAGCCCCGGGCGATGTCCGGTGTCTCGAACGAAGTCGTCCCGCTCCTGTCCCGACAGTTTCCGAGTTCTCTCTCCGTTGCCCGAACTGAAAAGGGATTTCTCCACTCCGGTCGGAATGGCGGAGAGCGCCGGTGTTCATCGGCGGGTGGTTCTTCCTCCGTTCCGGAAAAGGGATCTCTCCACTCCGGTCGAGATGACGGAGAGCCTTGGCGTCCATCGGCGGCTGCGGCCCGGTCGTCCGTCCCGCAGATAGTCAAGAGTTTGACAACTCGGCCGTCGGCCCTAACATCTCGCTGAAGATGGATTTCGGCCGAATCTGGGCTGAGGTCAACCTCGACGCCCTGGACCACAACCTCGACCGCGTGCGCCGCGCGGTCGGTGAGCGGTCACTGATGGTCGCGGTCAAGGCCGACGGCTATGGCCACGGCCTCGTCGAGGTTGCCTGCGAGCTCAAGGACCGGGTCACGGCCTTCGGCGTCGCCGGCGTCGAGGAAGGCATCAAGCTCCGCCGCGCCGGCGTTGACGAACCGGTCATCCTCGTCCTCTCCCCGATTCCCTACGAGGAAATCCCGGACCTCTTTGCCCACCGCCTGACCCCGACCGTCACCGAATCCGACTTTGCGGACCGGCTCAGCCGCGCGGCCCGGGAACGACGGCTGGAGATTGACGTCCACGTCGAGGTGGACACCGGGATGGGCCGGACCGGGGTCGGGCTGGAAGAGGCCGAGCCGTTCATCCGCGAGACCGCGGCCCGGCCCGGGCTCAACCTCAAAGGCGTCTTCACCCACTTCCCGTCCGCGGACAGCGACATCCTCTTCACCGAGACCCAGCTCGCCGGCTTCTTCCGGCTCGTGGACCGGCTCCGACAGGACGACTTCCCCGACCTCCTGCGCCACTCCGCCAACTCCGCCGCCCTGCTCAACGTCCGCGAATCGCACCTCGACCTCGTCCGGCCCGGACTGGTCGTCTACGGCATTCTGCCCGACAGCTACCATGCCGGCCGCCGCCGCGCCGAACTCGACCTCACCCCGGTGATGAGCCTGCGCAGTCGGA
The DNA here is from genome assembly GCA_011049385.1 of Caldifarciminota bacterium. GTDB lineage: Bacteria > Hydrothermota > Tepidihabitantia > Tepidihabitantales > Tepidihabitantaceae > DSBX01. The sequence continues at coordinate 1,547 of DSBX01000111.1, forward strand.
TCGTCAACCTGCGCCGGATACCGGCCGGCCGCAGTATCAGCTACGAGCGCAACTACTTCACCACCCGCGATTCGCTGATTGCGGTCATCACCGCCGGGTACGGCGACGGCTACCCCTGGGGTCTAAGCCCGGGCGGCCGTGTCCTCGTCCAAGGCCGCCCCGCGCCGATTGTCGGCAACGTCTGCATGGACCTGACCATGCTCGACGTCACCGCAATCCCGGACGTCCGCATCGGCGACCCGGTGACCCTGATGGGCACCGAAGCGAATGAAACCATCACCGCCAACGACCTCGCGACCTGGGCGCACACGATTCCCTATGACATTATCTGCCGCATCAGTCCGCGGGTACCGCGGATCTACATCAAGCAAGGCCGCGTTGACCATGTAAGGAGCCTCTTGAATGACAACCACCACTGACCAAACCAATCCCCTATCCGGCGACGCGCTTTTCGGCACGCTCGTCTGGCGCATCTCGGTCGAGGCCCGGGCCTTCCTCGGCGAGCAGTTGCACCCGGAGATGGAGAAGCTCGAACCCCGGCTCGACCTCGCCGCCCACGCCATTGACACTCTCCAAATGCTCAGGGACCGGACCGAGGGCCACCGCTCCGAGGCCGAGACCGAACTGCTCGACGGCGTCCTCTACCAGCTCCGGCTCGACCACGTCGCGGCCCGCAAACAGCTCGAAGCGGGCGACAAGCCGGCCGAGGCCGGGGAACCGCCGACCGCTGACGCCGCCGGGAAAGACGAACCGACCAAGAACGAGGATGCGGACAAGTGAAGACCCCGGCGTACGTCCTGCTTCTCGTCCTGCTCCTCGCACTCCTCAACTGCCCGGATGCGGGCGCTCGCTCCGATGGCGAAACCCCGCCGCCCGCCTCGGTCACCTGGCCGGTTGATGACACGCTCTTTCGGCCCTGCTCCCTCTCCGGCGCACGGCTGGCCGGGGTTTTCCCGGGCTTCCGGTCCGCCCGCTCGTTGGCGGAACCGTTCCCGGTGCTTGAGATTCTCGGTCCGGAAGACTCCATGCTCGGCCTCGTCGCCTGCTCCGACCACGCCGCAACCACCGCGGACGGCTTCGCCGGGCCGGTGCCGGTGCTGGTCTGCGTCGGCCCGGACGGCGCCCTGCTCGACTTCGAAGTCCTGCGCAACCGCGAAACCCCGAGCTACCTGACGATGGCGCTGTCCGGAGACTTCCCGGAACGGATGAAGGCCTACCGCACCGGCCGACCCGAACCGGTGGACGCGGTGAGCTTCGCCACCATCTCCTCGCTCGCGATCATCGGCAGTGTCTCCGGCACCGTGGACCGGCTGGTCGAGGAAGCCTTGCTCATCGAGGTCGAGCAATGAGCGCTGAAGCCACGCTCCTGCTCATCAAGCCGGACGCGGCCCGCGCCCGGCGCATCGGCGAAATCCTGCGCCGGCTCGAAGAGGCCGGGTTCAAAATCACCGGGCTCCGGCTCCGTCACCTCTCCCCGGAGGAAGCCGGCCGGTTCTATGCCATCCACGAAGGCAAACCGTTCTTCGCCGGCCTGGTCGAGTTCATCTCCTCCGGCCCGCTGGTCGCGGTAAGGCTTGAAGCCGAAGATGCCCGGCGCCGTGTCCGCGAGTTCATCGGCGTCACCGACCCGGCCCAGGCCCGTGCCGGCAGTATCCGGGCCGATTTCGGGACTGCGGTGCGCACCAACGCGGTCCATGCCTCCAACCCGGAAGAAGACGTCGAAAGCGAACTCCACTTCTTCTTCCCGCCCGAACCCTGACCGCGCTCCTCGGCGGCAACAGGAAAGGAGTCGAGCGTTTAGAGGTTCAAGGGGTCGCGTGAACGGCTTGAGACACGGTCCGGGTTGAGGATAAGCCGGTCATGTCCCGCGCCTCGCGTCCATCGGCGGTTACTTCTCCGCCCGCGTTCCATGTCTCTATGGTTCAGAC
>DSBX01000101.1 GCA_011049385.1 Caldifarciminota bacterium
GCGCTCGACAAGTTCCGGCTCATCGAGTCCGGTGAGACGGCGGTGGTCGGCGTGTCCGGCGGCCCGGACAGCCTCTGCCTGCTCCACGCGCTCAAGGACCGCAACGAACGCCGCCGGCTCGGCTGGCGGCTGGTGCCGGTCCACGTCAACCCGGGCTTCCCGGGCTGGCGCCCGGAGCGGGTCGTCCGCGCCTGCCGCCGGCTCGGGTTCGACTGCCGCGTTATCACGCTCGACGTCCCGAAGAAGCTCGCCGCCACCGGCAAGGACGCCTGCTTCTTCTGTGCCCGGGCCCGGCGCCGGGCGCTGTTCGAAACCGCGGCCGAACTCGGCGCGCGCAAGGTCACGCTCGGCCATCACCTCGAGGACGTCAACGAGACCTACCTTCTCAACCTGATGCGCACCTCGTCGGCCGCGGCCTTCCTGCCCCGCCAGGAGCTGTTCGGCGGCGAGGTCGTCATCGTCCGGCCGCTCTACTACCTGGAGAAACCGATGATTGCCGACTACCTGCGGAAACACGGTATCGGCAGTGCCCGCAACCGCTGTCCCTACGAACGCGGCGGTGCGCGGCGGCAACTGCGCCGGTTCCTGGAGCGGCTCTACCGGGAAGACCGCCGGGTGCGCACCAACATCTTCTGGGGAATCCACAACCTCAAGCCGCAGTACCTGCCCCGGCCGGTCGCGACGCGCGGCCCGGCCCGGCCGCTAGCGGGCGGTGACGGTGATGGCGAAGCCCTGGGTGACGATTCGCGCCCGGGCTGAAGCGGCCCCTTCGGACCAGCTCGTACCCTCGTCCCGCGCCTCGACCGTGAACAGGAAATCGCCCTCCCGGGTCGGCCGGCCGTAGAGAATCCCGTTGCGGTCGTGCTCGCGCAGGCCGACCCCGGGCGGCAACTGGCCGTCCACCAGCCGGAACGTCACTTCGCCCCGCGCGCCGACGGTGCGGATCGTATCCGCGTAGACCTCGCCGACCGTGCCGTCGCGCAGGTCGAAGGTCGCGAACTGGAAGGCGTCGAACCCGTCGCAGGCCGGCGCCCCGACGAGCAGGACGGCAAGAGCCGACAGCAGGCCGACACCGGCCGCGCCGGGCCGCACTGACCGCAACCGGAGTGCTCTCACCCGGCCGCCTGCTTCTTCGCCGCGAGCTTCTCCCCCAGCCAGGCCAGCCAGTCGTCCAGCCCCTCGCCGGTCCGACAGGAGAGCTTGAGCACCGGGGTTCCGGGCTTGAGCTTCGCCACCGCCCGCTCGACCGCCGCGACGTCGAAATCAACGTGGGGCAGGAGGTCGGTCTTGGTGATGACGACCAGGTCCGAACGCTCGAACATCAGCGGGTACTTGACCGGCTTGTCCGAGCCTTCGGGAGTGGAAACCAGCGTGACGTTGAAGTGGGCCGGGAGCCTGAACTCGGCCGGGCAGACCAGGTTGCCGACGTTCTCGATAATGAGCAGATCCACCGCAGAAAGGTCAATCCCGGGCAGGGCGGACTGGAGCATCATCCCGTCGAGATGGCAGGCACCCTGGGTGTTAATCTGGGTCACACCCGCGCCCGCGGCCGCGACCCGCTCTGCGTCGAGACTGCCCTGGATGTCGCCCTCGATGACATACATCCGGACGCGGTCACGCAGGCGTTCGACCGTCCGCTCAACGAGGCTGGTCTTGCCCGCGCCCGGCCCGGACATCAGGTTCAGCGAAAGCACGCCGTGCCGGTCCACCTCGGCAAGTTGAACCTCGGCCAGCGCGTCATTGCTCGCCAGCACCTTCTGCATTACCCGGACTTCAGCCATTGTAGCGCTCCCTTCTTCACCTCGATGATCTGCTCGCGGTCACTGCCGATGGAGACAAGCGCCACCGGGCATTCCACCAGCTCCTCGAGCCGCCGGACATAACGCCGGGCCGCAAGCGGCAGTTCGCGCCAGCTCCGACAGTGACCGGTCGGCGTCCGCCAGCCCGTCATCGTCTCGTAGAGCGGTTCGAGCCGGGCGGCGCGGGTCGCGTCGAAATGCTCGACAACGCCTCCGCGCGTCTCTCCGGCCTGCGGGCGCAGACGATAACCCGTCGCCAGCGGTATCTCGACCAGGCTGTCGAGAACGTCCAGCTTGGTCAGGGCCAGCGCGGTGAAACGGTTGTAGCGCACCGATGACCGGACCAGCCCGGCGTCGAACCAGCCGCACCGGCGGGCCCGGCCGGTCGTCGCCCCGAACTCGCCGCCCAGCACGCGCAAAGTATCACCCTCCGCCCCGGCCAGCTCGGTCGGGAACGGCCCCTCGCCGACCCGGGTCGTGTATGCCTTGACGACGCCGACCGCCTCCGTCAGCCAGAGCGGGCTCACCCCCACGCCCGAAGCGACCCCGTTCACCCCGGTCGAGGAACAAGTCACATAGGGATAGGTACCGAGGTCAATATCGAGATGCACGCCCTGGGCGCCCTCGAACAGCACCCGCCGGCCGTTCTCAAGCGCCTCGTTGACCAGCGCACCGCCGTCGCCGACCATCGCCGCCAGCGGCCGGGTCGCCTGCCAGCAGTCGGCCATCAACCGGCGCTGGGGAATCGGGTCGGCACGGAACTTCTCCATCAACAGCCAGTTCGCCGCGGCCAGGTTGCGCTTGAACTTGGCCTGGAATGCGTCCTCGTCGAGCAGGTCCGCGGCCCGGATGCCGACCCGGTCAACCTTGTCGGTGCTGACCGGGCCGATGCCCCGGCCGGTGGTGCCGATGCGGCCGGCGCCGGCCCGCTCCTCCCGGAGCCGGTCGAGCCGACGATGCCAGCGCATTATCAGGTGGGCGCGACCGTCAACTACCAGCCGGCCCCTGGTCCTGACCCCGGCCCGGGCCAGGCCGGCAAGCTCCTCGGCCAGCAGTTCCGGGTCCACGACACAGCCGCAACCGATGACGCACTTCGCGCCCGGGCTGAGGATGCCGGACGGCACCTGGTGCAGGATCGTCTCCCGCCCGCGCGCCCGGACGGTGTGCCCGGCATTGGGCCCGCCCTGGTAGCGCACGACAAGCCGGGCGGTCCGGGACAGGCAGTCAACAACCTTGCCCTTGCCCTCGTCGCCCCACTGGGCGCCGACGACGGTCAGGTCTGGCATCGCCTAGAACTGGTAGGAGAAGGAGAACTTGTAGTTGTTGGTCTTGAAGTCGTAGATGAACTGGTCCACGCTCACGTCGAACTTGAACCGGGCATACTCGATGCCGCCGCCAAAGCACAGCCCCAGCGAGCGGAACCGGCCCAGATTCTGTCGCGTCAGCACGTCCCAGAGCCCGACCCGCTGGGTGTCCGAACCCTCACGCTCGACCTCGATCCCGCCCCGGGCGCCGGTCAGGTCCTCGAAGTACCCGACCCGGGCCGAGAGCCCGAGCTGGTTCGCCCGGAACTGCCCCTCCAGCGCCAGCGTCTTCCAGGCGTCGCGGAACTCGGCCTGAAGCAGTTGCCCGGTGGACTTCTGCCCGGTCTCGTCGTAGA
>DSBX01000240.1 GCA_011049385.1 Caldifarciminota bacterium
ACCTTGACGAGGTGCTGGCCACGCGGGTATCATTCCTCACGTGCAAGCGCCGACCAGGGGGTCACGATGTGCCGTGGCAGACCCTTTCGCGCCGATGTTTCGATTGACAGATTCACCGCGCGTTGCTAGTCTTTGCACAATGAAAAGGAGGTTCGCTATGAGAACTACCGTACTGACCGTGCTCGCAACGGCGGCGCTGGTTTTCGCCGCGGGGTGTTGTCGAGACCCCGGCGGACGAAGGCTACCAGGGCCGCTACACACCGCCGCCTTCCGTTGAGCCCTATATCAACCCGGCCCCGGTCTGGCACCGGCTGGCGCAGATGAGCCCGGCCGAGCGGGCCAACGCGGTGATTGACCTCGAACGCGAGGAGCCGCTGGCCCGGGACATCGAGCATCTCTGGAATACCGGCAATTATGACCGGGCGCTCGAACTGTTCCCGACGCTTGCGCCGCAGGAAGTCGGCATCAACTGGCGGGAGCCGATTCCCGCGCCGGAAGCGGACTGGGGGGGTGCCGGTCGAAGTCTCCACCCGCGACTCGGTGCTCAAGGTCAAGCTCGCGGCCGATAACGCAACCGGCAACCTGTTCTGCGCGCTGTATTTCCTTGGTGACGGCAATACCAACCACTGGTCAATCAACTTCTCGACCAACGGCGGTCAGAGCTGGTCCGAGAAGGCGACCTGGTTCGCCGCCTACATCATCCCGGACATCGCGTTGACCATCGTGTCCGGCCACGCTTATGTCGGGTACATCCGGGCCGGCGCCACCAACCAGGCGGCGACGCGCCGGTACCGTGTCACCGACGGTACGTCTGAGAACTTCCCCAGCGGAAGTGCGTTCTTCACGCTGGGCGGTATCGCCCTGCCGGACACGCTCCGCGAGCTGGCGCTGGGCTCGAACGTCGCCTAGCTCGACAATCGGCTTTTCACCTTCTTCAACGCCAGGAGCGGCCAGTCCCGGGCCTTCTCATACTCGGTGCCGGCCCTCAGCGATACCTGGACCTTCGCCGGGATGCCGGGCGAGGTCAGCCACGGCCTGGACCTGGCCTGGAACAGCATTGACCTCGCGCACCCGTTGGTGTTCAGCTTCATAAACCCGGCCGGTATGCTGCGAGTCTGGGGCGTAAACGCTTCGATGGTGCCGGATACGCTCTACGGCGGCGGTTATGCCAGCAACGGCACCTACACCGCGCTTGCGGTCTGGAAAGACACCTTCCACATCGTCTTCGACTTCCAGGGCACGAGCGTGAAACAGGTCCGCTACCTGGTCCGCTATGAGCCGGGCGGCACCTGGTTCTACGGCGTGCTGGGCGACAGCGTCGCCGGCTTCTCTCAGAACGCGGCCGCGACCGGCGAGCGGGGCGACGGCGTCGGCGTCACCTTCTGGCAGTATCCGCAGAGCAGTCCGGGCCAGTGCTTCCGCCACCGTCCCTACCGGGGCGGCTGGACCGGGCCGACGACCATCCAGCAGGGCCTGAGCACGATGAGCACGCGCGTTCCGGCGATTGCCCGGGTCGCGCCCGGGGTCCACGGCGTGGTGTTCTACCGGGGTGTTCGCCACGGCGTCGCCTACTTCAACCGCAACGACTGGACCGGCATCGCCGAGCCGGACCTCGAACCGGTCGGCGCGGAGCGGCGGCCGACGCTGTTCGTGCGCGGCCAGCTCGAGCTCCGGCCGGGCGAGACCGGCGAGCTGTATGACGCTTCCGGCCGCAGGCTGGCGCGGCTGGCCGCCGGCGCGAACGACCTGCGCGGGCTTGCGTCCGGCGTCTACTTCCTCGGCATCGAGGCGGACGGCGCGAAGGCACAGCAGAAGCTGATTCTGGCCGACTAGCGGCCGAAGAAAAGGATGCGGGCCGACCCGACCGGGTCGGCCCGTTTCTCTTGGTCAGCGCCGGCCGGTCGGCTCGCGGAGCCGGCGGAAGAGATGCCGCCGGTTGCCGAAGTAAGCCAGCCAGGCGCAGGTCAGCGCCAGCCCGGCGAGGTAGGCCGGCACGTAGGTGAACCGGCCGGAACTCAGGCTGAGCACCGCCTGGGTTACGAGCAGGCCAAAGCTCAACATCAGCCAGGCGATGATGATGAGGTAGCAGACCTCGAACCGGCGCGCGAAGGCGCAGACCGACACCTCGGTGTAGAAGAAGGCGAACGCGCCGAGGACCGCGGCGGCGAAGCGGGGGAGAGAGGCATAGGCGCTGTCCGGAGGGAAGACGAAGGCGAGGCCGAGCGCCAGCCCGCCCAGCCCGAGCCCGACCGCGCCGTTGGCCGCGGCGAAGAAGAACCCCCAGCCGTAGCCGGTCGGCCGTTCCTCCGGCGGGCGGGCCTCCTTCCTCGAAAGCGCCCGGATGAACAGCCGGGGCACGAAGAGCAGGATACCTCGGAGCGTCAGGTCGTGGCCGGGTGCGGGCGGGTCTTCGAGCTTGAGATTGCCCATCGGCTCAGGATAGGCCGAGACGACAGGGAAGTCAAGGGGATGTGCGGATGCGGCCGGCCAGCGCCATCACCCCGGATACGAGCACCAGGAACGCGACCGGGTACAGCTCATACAGCGCCCGGAACTCCTCGAGGAACCCGAAGACGAGCATCGTCGCGCCGAGCGGCAGGGCAATCCAGAACGCCCGTTTGAGAAAGACCGGCGCCCGGCGCAGGCTGAGGACGACCGCGGCCGCGAGCGGCAGGGCGAGCAGGTTCGACCCGCGCTCGGCGATGATCCGGCCGAGCGGCCGCTCGGCGAGCTGGCGCAGAATCCGCGCGGGCAGGGCGAGGTTCTGGGACAGGTGCCACCACTCGAAGAGGACGCCGGTCCGGTCGCGATAGAGCAGGGCGACGCCGCCCCGGATGACGAGCCAGCCCAGGACCTGGACCGCGAGCCCGGCAATCAGCCTGCCCCGCGGCAGGGTTCCGCGCAGGTGCAGGAACCAGACCAGTGCGAGCAGGATCGAAGTCTCCTTGTTCAGCGTCGCCAGCGCGAAGACGGCGAAGTAGCTGTTCTCCCGCCGTTCGGCAACCAGGAGCAGGCCGACGGTGAACAGGCAGAGCCCGGCCAGGTCATAGACATAGTTATGATATACGAACATCGTCGGCAGGAGCAGGAGCGCCGGGACCGGCACGAGGTCCAGCCACGGTTCGCGCAGGCCCAGCGTCAGCGCGGCCAGCCGTCGAAGCGCGAAGGCGAACCCGGCCAGCGCGCCGAACAGCAGCACGACGGTGACCGCGAACTCGAGCGGGCAGGCGCGGGCATAGTCAAGCCCGAGCGCCGGGCGGATGAACTCGGCGGCCGCCTGCCGGGCCGCGGCCGGCATCGGGGCGAGGACGCCCTGCACGGTCCAGGGCACCAGCACCCGGGTGACAAAAGGCCGCCAGGCCCGGCTGTGGACGCTGTCGCAGAACCGGGCCTTGTCGTAAGCGTCCAT
>DSBX01000043.1 GCA_011049385.1 Caldifarciminota bacterium
CACCTGCCCTTCGCGGCCGAGCTCCGCGACGGGGAGGTCCGGCTCGTCGGCCCGGAACGCTTCACGCTCCGGCCCGGGTGCCGGTATCTCGTCAACGTCGGCAGTGTCGGCCAGCCCCGGGACGGCGACCCGCGCGCCTGCTGTGCTCTTTACGATACCGGGAGTCATACCTTCCGCTTCCACCGGGTCGAGTACGACATCGCCTTGGTCCGGACACGGATGAAGCAGGTCGGACTGCCGCCGCCGCTTGCCGAGCGGCTCGCCCGCGGCCGCTAGCGGTCTCACGCCCGTAATCGGAACGGTTCGGTTGACATGATTCACCACCCGGTTAGGATACGGAGATGGCATCGGTACTGCGCTTCATCTTCGGCAATCTCGGCATCAAGCTGACCGCACTCGTGGTCGCGGCCTTTCTCTGGTTCGTCGCGGTGCTGGACCGCAGTTACGTCACCAGCTTCACCGTCCCGGTCACCGTCGAGCGGATTGAGACGAAGAAGATCGTCTCCGAACTCCAGCCGCGAGCGGCCGAAGTCCGGATCGAGGGCCGGGGCCGGGACCTGCTGTTCCTGCGCCTGCGCCAGCCCCGCTTCCACCTGACCGTTCCCGAGGGCCTGCCCGGGGTGAAGCAACTGCGCTTCAACCACGCCGACATTGACATCCCGCCCAGCCTCTCGATTCGGGCCATCATCCCGGAACAGGTCGAGTACCGTCTCAGCGAAGCCGGCTCGCGCCGGGTCGCGGTCGAGGTCCCGACCCGCGGCAGTCCGCCCCGGGGACTGACCATCGTCGGGCTGGAACCGCTCGAGCCCGTGAGCCTGATCGGCCCCGAAGACGAGGTCCGCCTGTTCGCGGCGGTGTTCACCGATTCGCTGGACCTCGGCCGGGTGCGCAGGTCGGACACCATTCGCCTCCGGGTACGGCCGCCGGTGGAAGACGGTTTCCGGACCGACCCGGAAACGATACCGGTCGTGGTCCGGGTCGAGCGCGAGGAAGCCCGTATCTTCGTCGGCATTGCCGTCGAGGTCGTCGCCCCGGAAAGCTATGAAGTCGAGGTGAACCCGCCCACCGCCCAGATTGCCGTTTCCGGCCCGTCAACCCGGTTCGAAGACTTGAAACCCACCGACATCCGGGCCCGGGTCAGAATTTCCGGGCTCAAGCCCGGCGAGCACCGCCTCGCCGCGGAAATCATCCTCCCGCCCGGGTTCCAGTTCGTAAAGTGCGAGCCGTCGCTCTTCGACATCACCATCAGGGAATAGGGTTCCGCCGGGCAAAGGGGGTGCACGGGTGAAAGAATGCGGCCTCTGCCTCGCCATCGAAACCTCCTGTGACGAGACCGCGGCCGCGGTCCTCGCCGGACGAACCTGCGTCCGCGCCAACGTCGTCAGCTCGCAGTACGTCCACGCCCGTTACGGCGGGGTCGTGCCCGAACTCGCCGCCCGCGCCCACGCACAGATGGTCGTGCCGGTCTGCCGGGCCGCGCTCGACCAGACGGACGCCGGCTTTGCCGACCTCGACTGCATCGCCGCCACCTTCGCGCCCGGGCTGATGGGCGCCCTGCTCGTCGGCCTGCCCTTCGCCAAGGCGCTGGCCCGCAGCCTGGACGTGCCGTTCGTCGGTGTCAACCATCTTGAAGGTCACCTGTTCGCGCTCCGGTTGTCGTTCCCGGACCTCACCCCGCCCTTCCTCGGCGCGGTTCTTTCCGGCGGGCACACCGAGCTGATTGTCGTCGAGGACTGGTGCCGCTACCACCGGCTCGGCGGGACGCTGGACGACGCCTGCGGCGAGGCTTTCGACAAGGTCGCGAAACTGCTCGGCCTGCCCTACCCCGGCGGCGCCCGGGTAGAGGAACTGGCGAGCCGGGGAAGGCCGACCGTCGCCTTCCCCCTGCCCGTCGCCGGCGCCGGGCCGGATGCGCTCGACTTCAGCTTCTCCGGCCTCAAGACCGCGGTGCGCTACCGACTGCGCGACCACGATGACGAACCGGCCGATATCGCCGCCTCGTTCCAACACGCCGCGGTCGAAGGCATCGGCCGGCGGTTGGTAGCCGCTCGGCATCGGACCGGGCTTACCGCCGTCGGCGTTTCCGGCGGCGTCGCGGCCAACCGACGGTTGCGCGAGCGCCTGGCCGAGCTTGCGGCCGAGCATGGCTTCCGCCTGCTCGTGCCAAAGATGTGCTACTGCACCGACAACGCCGCGATGATTGCCGCGGCCGGGGTCGAACGGCTGGCCCGCTTCGGCCCGTCGCCGCTCAGCCTCGCCGCCCGCGCCCGCGCCCCGCTCCAGACCGAAACCGGCCCCGCCGTTGACCTGCCGGTGATTTCGAGCTAACATCCGCCCGCTATGCGGCTCCACAACACCCTGACCCGGCAGAAGGAGAAGCTCAGCCCGATCGAGCCCGGCCGGGTCAAGCTCTACACCTGCGGCCCGACCGTCTACATGCACGCCCACATCGGCAACTTCAGGTCGTTCCTGTTCGCCGATTTCCTGCGCCGGGGGCTGGAGTACCTCGGCCACGAAGTCACCCACGTGATGAACATCACCGACGTCGGTCACCTGACCGACGATGAGGACACGGGCGAGGACAAGCTCGAGAAGGGCGCGCGCGCCGAGGGCAAGAGCCCGGAGGAAATCGCCCGGTTCTACGAAGACGCCTTCTGGCAGGACGCCGACCGAATCGGGCTCCGGCGGCCGACCGTCGCCTGCCGGGCGACCGAACACATCCCGGAGATGGTCGAACTGGTCCGGCGCATCGAGGCCAACGGCTTCGCCTATCGGACCGGTGTCGGCCTCATCTTCGACACCGGCCGCTACGCCGACTACGCCCGCCTCGCCCGGCTCAACCTTGCCGAACAGCAGGCCGGGGCCCGGGTCGAGGTTGACCCGGACCGCCGCAATCCTTCCGACTTCGCGCTCTGGATCACCAACCAGCCCCGCCACATCATGCAATGGGACTCGCCCTGGGGGCGGGGTTTTCCGGGCTGGCATCTCGAATGCTCGGCAATGTCAATGAAGTACCTCGGCGAGCGGTTCGACATCCACACCGGCGGCATTGACCACATCCCGGTCCACCACACCAACGAAAGGGCCCAGAACTTCGCCGCGACCGGGCAGGAGGTCGTCGGCGCCTGGCTCCACGGGGCTTTCCTGACCATCGGCGACGCCCGGATGGGCAAGTCCGAAGGCAACCTCATCACCCTGGGCCAGCTTGAAGAAAGGGGCTTCCGGCCCGCGGACTTTCGCTACCTCTGCCTGACCGCGCACTACCGCACCCCGCTCAGCTTCACCGCCGAGTCCATCACCGGGGCACGCAACTCGCTCAACGGGCTGGTCGAGTTCGGCCGCAACGCGCAGGCCTGGCCGACCGGAAGCGAAGCGTGGCTCGACTCCCTGCGTCACGA
>DSBX01000346.1 GCA_011049385.1 Caldifarciminota bacterium
CCCGGACGGTCGGCGGGTCGCGGTCCTCCAGCCGGGTGAAAACAACCTGCTCGAACTCAGCCAGGGCGTGTACTTCGCGCGCCGACCCGGCGGCGGACGATTCACCCGCCTGGTGCTGGTCAGATAACCTACCCCCCGCAGTCCGGCCTCGCGGAAGCGACAAACGCTGACCAGTCGTCCTGATGAAAGGATATGATTGCGCTCAGGACAGGACAATGATGGGTTTTGAACTCCGCAAGCACCGCCTGCAGTTCCTGCTTGCCGCTCTGCTCCCGCTGACCGGAGTCGGCAGCGCGCAGGTGCCCGGGACCCTCCGCTGGAGGTCACCTGCGCCAGGAGCGGTTCACTCCTCTCCAGCCATCGCGCCTGACGGCACCATCTACTTCGGGACCGCCGGATACGTCATCTGCGCGGTCGGAATCGACGGCCGAACACGATGGAGCTACGGCACCGACGGCCCGGTCAACGCCTCACCGGCCATCGGCGAAGACGGCACCGTCTATGTCGGCTCCTACGACCATTACTTCTACGCCCTGCACCCGGACGGCAGCCTGAAGTGGCGGTACCAGGCCGACGGCATCATCCATTCCTCCGCCGCGATTGCCGAAGACGGCACCATCTACTTCGGCTCGGACGACTGGCACCTGTACGCCCTGTACCCGGACGGCAGTCTGAGATGGCGGTTCCGAACCGACGACCGGGTCCGTTCCTCGCCCGCGGTCGCCGAGGACGGCACCATCTACTTCGGGTCCAACGACGGCTACCTGTATGCCCTTCGGCCCAACGGCCGGATGGACTGGCGCTACAAGGCGCTCACCTGGGAAGAAGCCTCCCCTGCGCTGGCGGCCGACGGGACCATCTACATCGGCTCCCGCGACGGGAACCTCTATGCCATCCATCCGGACGGGACGTTGCGGTGGAAGTTCCAGACCGGCGGGCAGATTGTCACCTCCCCCGCGGTCTTCACTGACGGCAAGGTCACTTTTGCTTCGCTGGATGGATACCTGTACCAACTGCACGAAAGCGGCCTGGAGCGATGGCGATATCAGGTTGGGACCAGTCGGTCTTCACCGGCCCTGGTCGGTGACGGAACGGTCTACATCGGCTCGGACAACGGTCGCATCTACGCGGTCAGCTTCTCAGGAACGCGACTGTGGGAGTACGCTACCGGCGGTGCGGTCAACTCCTCCCCGGCTGTTGGAAGCGACGGAACCGTCTTCGTCGGATCCAGCGACTCCTACCACTACGCAATCCATGGACAGGGATGGCTGTCCGGTACGCCCTGGCCGAAGTTCCGGCACGACAGCCGGAACACCGGCAGGCTCGGAACCCCGCCCCCCGGTTCCCTTGCCTGGCGCTTCAATGCAAACGGCATCATATACTCATCACCAGCCCTGGCCCTGGACGGCACGGTTTACGTCGCGACCGACAATCTCAGCTTGTACGCGGTCGGCCCTGACGGCAGGCAGAAATGGCGTTTCTCACCCGGCAGCGGATTCCGGTCTTCCCCGGCGGTCGCCACGGACGGCACAGTGTACGTGGGGTCGCTGGCCGGCGTGCTCCACGCTCGAAACCCCAGCGACGGTTCGCACAAGTGGCGCTACGAAACCGACGGCGAGATCCACTCCTCGCCTGCTGTCGCGGCTGACGGTACGGTCTATGTCGGATCCCATGACTATCACCTCTATGCCCTTGCCCCGGACGGCACACTCAACTGGCGGTATCAGACCGGCCGTCAGGTCATTTCTTCGCCCGCCATCGGGACCGATGGCACGGTCTATGTCGGATCGAGCGACCAATACCTCCACGCAGTCAACCCCAACGGCACACTCCAATGGCAGTACCGAACCGGTGGCCCTATCCACTCCTCGCCCGCAATCGGGACCGACGGAACAGTGTACGTCGGGTCCTACGACCGCAACCTCTACGCCATCAACCCCAACGGCACACTCCGATGGCAGTACCGAACCGGTGGCCCTATCCACTCCTCGCCCGCAATCGGGACCGACGGAACGGTCTACATCGGCGGACTGGACCGCAGTCTCTACGCCGTCAGGCAGGACGGCACCCTAGCTTGGCAGTTCGAGTCCGGGGGCAACATCTACTCCGCACCCGCCATTGCCGCGGACGGCGCTATCTGCTTCGGGTCGTACGACGACTGGTTCTACGTTCTGAACCCGGACGGTACGGAAAGATGGAGGGCTCCTGTCACAACCCGGGCCAGGTCCTCCCCGGCCATCGGCACCGACGGCACGGTGTACATCGGGTCAGATGACGGCTACCTCTACGCCATCCGCGGCGACAGCCCGCTGGCCGACTCGCCCTGGCCGAAGTTCCGGCACGATAACCAGAATACCGGCCGGGTCGGCGGCGGGGGCGGGCTGGCTGACCGACCTGACTGCACCGGCCTGCGTCCGGCACTGTCGCTGTCGGCTGGTCCTGACCCGTTCCGGTCGCGTGTCGAGCTCAGGTATGCGCTTTCGGCCATACAGGAGGTGTCGCTCCGGGTCTACGACATCACCGGTCGTCCGGTCCGGAAGCTTGTCGCGGGTGTACAAGCGCCCGGCGTGCACACCGTCACCTGGGACGGCACCAGCGACCGACAGGAGCCGCTCCCGCCAGGCATCTATCTCTGCAGGCTCGAAGCCGGCAACCGGGCCGGGACACAGAGACTGGTCAAGATACGGTAGGAAGAATGCCGAACCACCGGGAGGAGATATGCTGACCGCACTACTGACCCTGACGCTCATCGCCCTGCCGCTTCCCGGTGAAGCGCCGACGGCCTTGCCGTTCTTCGGCGGCGCGGCGGACGGCCCGGACGCCGCCGGCTATGTGATTGTGCCCGCCGAGACGACCGGGTATGCCTGGATCGTCAATGAAGAATCTGGAGTTGTCCGGGGTGGCATGCGCTACGGATTTCTTTCCAGCCACAGGTTCTGGACGAGATACGCCGGCTTCCTGCGCTTCGCACTGAACTCACTTCCTGCACGGACCGTCATCACCTCGGTTGAACTGGACTACTACCAGTACTACCACGAATCCGGGCAACCATCCCTCATACCTCGCGCATTCAACTACAACAACACCGCCAGGATCATGATTGCCCGGATAGACTCCGGCCCGCCGTTGTCAAGCTCCCATGTTCCCCATGACGGCTGGAACAGGTTCACTTTCGGGCCGACCGGCATCGGGATAGTAGACTCCTGCTGGTATCATTCGCGTTGGCTGGCTGTAGGCTTTGCTCACGTCGGCTATGGCGTGGGTCATGCGTACGGCTACGACGCCGTCCCGCAGTTTCAGCCCTACCTGCGGATAGGCTACCTGACTGCCTACCCGGATGTCGGGACGGCGATGCTCATCGAACCCGCCGACACGGTCGTGA
>DSBX01000095.1 GCA_011049385.1 Caldifarciminota bacterium
GGCATCAGCTCCTCCGATTCGCGGCAGGCATAGCCGTACATCACACCCTGGTCGCCGGCGCCGCCGGCGTCAACGCCCTGGGCGATATCGGGCGACTGGCGGCCGATGGCATCGAGAATCGCGCAGTTGTCGGCGCTGAGGCCGTCTTCGCTGTTGACGTAGCCGATGTTGTGGAGGACGCCGCGCACGACTTCGCGCAGGTCCACCCAGATGTCGGTCGTGATCTCGCCGCCGACGAGCACGAGCCCGACGGTGACGAAGGTCTCGCAGGCGACCCGGCCTTTCGGGTCGTGACGCATCACCCGGTCAAGGATTGCGTCGGATATCTGGTCGCAAACCTTGTCCGGGTGGCCTTCGGTAACGGACTCGGAAGTGAAGCGTGTCATCATTCGGTCATCCTCCTATCGAAAACTCGGTCACCCGGTAGCCCTCGGCAAACCGGGACACAACGCACCGCCAGAAGCGCCGGTCACCCGGCGTCAGCACCAGCCGCTCGAGCATCAGCCGGTCGCTGGGAATCAACTGCGCCGACTCATCGTCGAGAGAAGCCCCGCAGAACCAGCGCATTTCTCCTTCGGCCGAGGACGCGAGCCGGCGGGTCTCGGCGGCGAGACGGCAGACGTGAAGAAGGTAGTGAGCCCGGAGCCTGCCATCCTCCTCGACCCGTTCGGTCACCGCCCCGCAGTACTTCAGGAACCGGGACTCGATACCCGATTCCTCGCGCAGTTCGCGGCGGGCCGCATCGTCAAGATGCTCGCCCCGCCGGATCTTGCCCCCGGGCAGACCCCACATGCCCGCAAATGGCTCCCGCTCGCGCCGGATGAGCAGGATGTCTTCACCGTGGAACACCGCGGCCAGCGCCACCGGCAGGGCCGTCTGTTCGCGGGAGGACGAACCGAGCCCGTCCGGACCGGTCATCGTCGTGCTCACGCCTGCGACTCGAAGAACGGGGCAATCTCCCGGACAACCGCGTCGGCATCGGTGTACTCGACCCAGCAAGCACCGGCCAGCCGGCGGCACCAGGTCAACTGCCGCTTCGCGTAGGCCCGCGAACGGGCCTTGGCCTTCTCGACCGCGGCGGACAGCGCGAGCTTGCCGTCGAGGTGGTCGAGCAGTTCGGAGTAACCGTAGGCGTCGGCGACACCGCTGTCGCGGCTGAAACGGTGCTCTCGCAGCATCCGGACCTCGTCCAGCAGTCCGGCCTGCATCATCCGGTCGAATCGTTCGTCAATCCGGCGGCGGAGCGCGTCGCGGTTCATGGTCAGGACGAAGTAGGCCGGTTCGAAGTCCGGGGGTGCCGTACCGGCCTCGCGCATCAGCGCCGACATCGTCCTGCCGGTCGCGTGGTGGACTTCCAGTGCCCGAGCCACGCGCTGGCGGTCGTTGACGTGCAGGGCGGCCGCCCGCTCCGGGTCCACCCGGGACAGCCGGGCATGAAGCTCGGCCACGGGCAGTTGCTCCAGTTCGCGGCGCAACCTGGCGTCGGCCCGGGGCGCGTCGAAGAAAGGCTCGAAGATGGCCCGGATGTACATGCCCGAACCGCCCACGACCATCAAGCGCCGTCCCTCGTCCCGCAGTCGCCGCATCACCGCCAGGGCGTCGCGGGCGAAGTCGGCCGCCGAGTAGTCGCGGTCCGGCTCGACCTTGTCCACCATGTGGAAGCGGACCCGGTCGCGCATCTCGCGCGACGGCTTGTCGGTGCCTATGTCGAGCCAGCAGTAGACCTGGCGCGAGTCGGCCGAGACCAGTTCGAGCCCGAACCGCTCGGCCAGTCGAACCGCAATCTCGGTCTTGCCCACGCCGGTCGGGCCGGTCAAGACGGCGACCTTCATGTCCGTCCGAACTTCCGGTCCAGTTCTTCGACCGTTACCCGGAGCACGGCGGGTCGGCCGTGGGGACAGAAATAGGGCTCGCGGCAGGCGAAGAGCCGGTTCACCAGCGACTCCATCTCCTGCTGGGACAGCTTCTGGCCGGCCTTGATTGCTCCCTTGCAGGCCATCACCTTGACGACCTCGTCGGCGATATTGCCCTTGGCGCGGCGCACCCGGACCAGTTCGGCGAAGAACTCCCTGACCTCCGCCTTGCCCAGAAAGGAACCGGCCGGCACCGTTTCGATCACCACCGTCCGGCCGCTGAAGGCGTGGGCTTCAAGACCGATTTCGGGCAGTTGCCCGCGCACCAGCTCCCAGGCCTCGTGCTCTTCCGGTGAGAGCTCGACCGTGATCGGGAAGAGTAGGCCCTGCGGTTGAACGGTGCGGCGCGTGCCGAGCATGTCCTCGTACAGCACGCGCTCGTGCGCCGCGTGCTGGTCCACGATGATGTAGCCGGTCGTCACCTGGGCCATGATGTAGCTGTTGTGGACCTGCCAGAAGCCGCTGGGCAGTGACTCCTCGGTCGTCATCGTCTGCTGGAAGAGGAACTCGTCCGCCCCGGTCTGCGTGCCCCGGCGCAGGCCGAGCGCCTTGCTGGCCGCCTCGGAGAGGAAGTCGAACAGGAAGCGCTCGTCGGAGAAGCGAACCTCTTCCTTGGTCGGGTGGATGTTGACGTCGAGCCGGGCCGGGTCGGTCTCGAAGAAGACCACGAAGTTGGGCCGGTTCGAGCCCAGCGCCGGGCCGTAGGCGTCGTAGAGGGCCCGGGTCACCACCCTGCTCCGAACCGGGCGGCGGTTGAAGTAGACCATCTGCACGTCGAAGAATGCGCGCAACTGGGTATGGTCGGAAAGGTAACCCGAGACGGTCAGGAGCGGATTCTCGACCCGCAGTTCGACCAGGGCTTCGGCGACGCGCCGGTCGTACAGCTCGGCAATCCGTTCCCGGGTCGTCGCCGCGGGCGGAAGGTTGAACAGGGTCCGGTCGTCGGCGACAACGGTGAAGCGCACCGCCGGCCAGGCCAGCGCATAGCCGCGCACCGTCTCGACGATGACCTTGAGTTCGTAGCTGTCCGACTTCAGGAAACTGCGGCGCGGGGCGAGGTTGAAGAACAGGGTTCGGGCGGTTACGGTCGTCCCTCGCGGCCGCCCGGTGACGGCGACTTCGACCGGGTCCCCGGCTTCGACCTCCAGCCGGGTGCCTTCGCCGCTCTCGTCGGGAGAAGTCTCGATGGTCATCCGCGACACGGCCGCGACTGCGGCCAGCGCCTCGCCCCGGAAACCGAAACTGCTCAAGGTCCGCAGGTCGTCAATGCCGGCAAGCTTGCTCGTCGCGTGCCGGCAGATTGCGGCCTGAACGTCCTCGCGCGTCATGCCGGAACCGTTGTCGGTCACCCGGATGAGGGTCTTGCCGCCGGCTTTCAGTTCGATGCGGATGTCGTCCGCACCCGCGTCGAGCGAGTTCTCGACC
>DSBX01000030.1 GCA_011049385.1 Caldifarciminota bacterium
CGAGCAGTTCGCGGAAGTCGCGGCCGCCCCGGTTGCCGAGCAGGCTGAACCCGGGCCGGTCCTCGTTGAGCGGCCCGGCCAGCCGCAGTTCGAGCCAGCGCGCCGGCCCGGACACGATGCTCCGCCCCGGCTCACTGCTCATCGTGACATAGGCGCCACCCTGGTGCATCGCGCCGATGCGCGAGCCGACCCCACCGACCCCGACCCGGCCCAGCCCGAACCGAACCCCGGCGTTGAAGCTCCAGTCCGAAGGCTTCACCCGGCCCGCAATCACGAGCCCGTCCAACGGCTCGACCTCGACACCGACAACCGGTTCCCCGGGCAGGTACCCGCCGAGCCCCAGCCTGCCGGTGACCGCGTCGGCCGAGAGCGTCAGGCGCCGGCCCAGCGGCCGCACCGCCACCGCGCCGCCGAGACTGCCCCAGTCGCGGGTCAGGTCGCGCCAGACCAGCCCGACCGAGACCCAGCTCGCGGGCCGGGTCATCGTCCCGATGGTCCAGCGGGTCAGCGAATCGCGCTCCAGCCGCAGGCCGGCCATCGCCGCCTTGTCGCCCGCGCCCAGCGCCAGCCCGTAACCGTCCGCGGACCAATACCCGCCGACCGGGCCGAAGGCGGCCGCGACCGCGCTGTTGTCCAGCGGCGGGGCGAGCGCGAAGCTGTAGAGCAGGGCCGCGTTCCAGCCCCGGCTCCGGGCCAGCCCGGCCGGGTTTCCGAACACTGCGAACACATCGTCCGTCACCGCCCAGGACCCCGGCACCTGCGGCGGCCCGGCCACCAGGCAAAGCACCAGCGCAATCACGTTCATCTGCTCCTCCTGTCCGCCGTCCGGGTCTTGCGGCCCGCGCCGGCAGTCCCGGCGGCCTTCCCGACCCGGAAACTCCGCACCCTGTTCCAGAACCGCTTCGGCACCGCCAGCGTCACCACCGCACAGCGGTCAAGCGCCTTGGTATCCAGCACCCGCACCACCCGCGCGCGGCAGACCGGCCGGCCGGCCCGGTCGAGCGCGGTCACCCGCCCGCCCTTCTCAGGCCTCGGCAACATCTCCCACGGCAGGGTCACCGCCGCCTCGCTCTCCGAGTGATTGTAGTCAACGACGAATATCGCCAGCCCCGGGCACCGCGCCACGCACAGCGTACAGCCGTTGCACTTCGCGTAGTCCACCTTCGGCAGGGAGACGAGGCTCGGCGCGACCGTCACCGCCCCGCGCGGGCAGGCCCCGGCGCACGGGTTGCAGGGAATCTCCTCGACGCACTCGATGACCACCGCCGGCCCCTGCTTCAGTCGCTTCGCGTCCGGCACCTGCCGGCCCTTGAGCAGTTCCCGCTCGCTCAACACGCCGGTGCGCTGAAACCGCTTCAGTCTCTCGGGCATCCGGTCAGGCCCCTGTCCGCGCCCTGCCCGCCCCATTCTCTGCCCGTCTCCGTGTCTCGATGGTTCCATCTCTGAACCGGAACCGACTGATGAAATGCCGCATCGGCCGGTCCTTGCCGTAGGTCACCTCGACGCCGGGAACCCGCTCCCGCTCCCGGTACAGGAGGCCGATTGCCCCGGCACAGGCCCGCAGGTCCTCATCCTCGTAACACAGCCTCGGTATCGCGGCCCGGACATTGTTCACCCTCGGCTCCGGCCCGACCTCGCGGCCGTTGACCTCCTTGCCGAAAGCATACACCCCGAGCTCGCACAGCCGGTGCCCGGCCACGAGCAGGAGCGCGGTCAGGCTGATGCCCGGAAAATCCCCGTCTCCGAGACCGGTCCCGGCGAAGAAACGGTCAAGGTCAATATACACCGCGTGCCCGCCGAAAGGCTTCACCGTCACATCCGCGCCGCAGGCCTCGTCCACCGCGGCCCCGAACCGGCCGACCTGGCCGATGCGCCAGTCCAGGTACTCCTGCCGCACCGCCGTCCGCAGGCCCTCGGCAATCGCCTTCAGGTCCCGGCCCGCCAGCCCGCCGTAGGTCGGATGGCCCTCGACCAGCACCTGGTGCATCGTCAGCGCCTCGCGGATGCCCGGGAACCGCTTCACCAGCAACCCGTCCTCACACACGCACAGACAGCCGCCGATGTTCGCCAGCCCGTCCTTCTTCAGGGAGATGTGGAACCCGTCGCAGAACTCGAACATCTCGCGCACCGTTTCGGCAATCCCGCGGCCCTCCCGGCCCGGCTCGCGCTCCCGGATGAACCACGCGTTCTCCGCAAAGCGGCACGCATCGAACAACAGCGGCACCTCCCAGGCCCGGCACAGTTCGCTCACCTGCCGGATGTTCTCCAGCGAGACCGGCTGGCCCCCGCCGGTGTTATTGGTGATGGTCAGGTAGACCAGCGGCACCCGCTCCCGGGTCGCCGGGTCGGCCAGCAGGGCGTGGAGCGCGCCGGTATCCATATTCCCCCGGAACGGCGCGGACGCATCCTTCGCTCTCTGCTCGGGCGAAAACAGGTTCCGCGCCTCGAACCCGTTCGCCTCGACGTTCGCCTGGGTCGTATCGAAATGCCCGTTCGAAGGAATCACGAACCACGGCCGGCCGTCCCCGCGGACCCTGGCCCGGGCGTCGAGCATCCGGCCCAGGCAGGAAAACAGCCCGTGCTCCGCGGCCCGGCCCTGATGGAAAATGAAGACGCTCTCGAAGTTCCGGTCCCGGTTCTCCCAGGCCGGCCCGAACGTCTCCACCACCTGCCGCTTCAGCTCGAAATAGCCCTCGTTCGAACCATAGCTCTCATCCCCGAGCAAGAGCGCGGCCCACTGGGGCATCGTCATCGTCGTCGTCCCGGAATCGGTCAGCAGGTCACAGCCCGGAATCAGCGCGGCCGGAAAGCGGAACACATTCAGCCCGACCTCGACCAGCACCCGCGCCCGCTCCGCCTGCTCATCAACGCCGTGACCGCGCAGGCTCACCGCCGCGTTCCGGTACGGCCGGGGCCGGACCGGCAGGGAAGCGAACGCCTCGGCCCAATTCTCAAGTGTGAAACGCACGGCCGATTATAGACCCGCGACCGCGCCGGTCAACACCCCGCGCGGCCCGGGCCGGAACCCTCCGTCACTTCGACCGGAGTGGAGAAATCCCGGGACAGTTCCAGCGCGAGGACGCCCCAGGCTGAGGTACAGTCCCGGATTTCCTCCGGCTTTCATCGGCGGTTACTTCCGGTTCCTTCACTTGACCACTGGACCACTTGACCACTTCCTCTCCTTTGTCGTCCTTCGGCGGTTTTCCTCTCCTCCCGGTCCGATTCACGTCCGACGTGAGAGCCCGCACTCATTCTGCTCAGTGGCTCCAAGGGCGCGGCCGGCCCGTGGCTCTCATCAGTTATACGC
>DSBX01000093.1 GCA_011049385.1 Caldifarciminota bacterium
CGGTAACACTGTCCAAGCAGGCAGGTATGACATTTTCGCGTTGTAGTTAGCTATGACATTATCGCGTTGCATCCACATTGGGGACTTTCCCGGTGACAGCAATAGAGTTTCCATATGCCGACTTGCCACGACCTGTTCGCGTCCGTCGCCGCCGACCGGTTGTGGATTCAGGCGCGGCGAAGCGAGCCGGGCGACATCGGACAGGGCCTTGACTCCGTAAACTCATAGGTTAACATATGATGAGGTTGCTGGAGTTGGAGTCCGGACCCGCTCTGCGGGTCTGCGCTCTGGAGCTGGACGGACGATGCGCGTCATTGGAGTTCGTGCGTGGCCTGCCGGTCCGGGCACAGCAGGGCATCTTCGCAACCTTTGCCCTGCTGGCGAAATGCGGCTGGCGGCTTCGAAATGAGACGCGGTTCAAGCATCTGCGCGAGGATGTTTACGAGATTAAGGAGTATAGTTCGAATGTCAGGTTGTTCTGTTTTCTGCACGCGGGCCGGCTGGTTGTCTGCACACACGGGACGCGGAAGCCCGGCGGCCGTGGCCGCTACGCCCGCGAAATCGAGAAGGTGCTGAGGTTGCACAGAATGGCCGAGGAACAGGCGGTGATATGAGCGGTATTGAGCGGGACCGATGGTACGACGAGACCCGGGGGAAGTTCGAGCAGGACCCGGCATACCAGGTCGAGTGTCTGAAGCTGGTGTTCGGCGAGGACGTCGGCCGACTGATGGAGGAGCGAGGCATCAACCAGGCCGAGCTGGCCCGGCGGCTCGGCGTGTCCCGGGCTTATGTCACCCGGCTGTTCCACGGCACGTTCAACCCGACAGTTGAGACCCTGGCCAAGGTTGCGCTGGCGCTGGGCGCCCGGGTCGAGCTCAGGCTTGTCTCGAAGGATGAGGGTGCGCCGAAGGGGGGACCGCGCAAGGTCCGCGCCCGGCCCGGACCGCGCCGGCAGGCGGATGCCTTCGTCGCCGCTGACCGGCCGCGACCGGGCAGGGATATTTCGGGTTGACCGGCGGTTTACGGAATGTATAATATGGTCGTATTTGTAAACCGCAGGAGGCTTGTATGATTGGCGAACGATTGAAGGTTGCCCGGCACCGGGCCGGGCTGAGCACCCGGGCGCTGGCCGGGAAGGCCGGGGTGAGCGCGATGGCGGTATCGAAGTACGAGCGCGGCCTGGATGTGCCGGGTTCGGATGTGCTCATCCGGTTGGCCCGGGCGTTGGACGTGAAGGTTGAGTTTCTGCTGCGCCGGGTGAACCTGCAGCTGGCCGCGTCGTCGTTCCGGTGCCGACAGGCGTTGCCCGCGAAGCAGAGGCGAGCGCTACTGGCCGAGGTGCAGGATTTTGCCGAGCGGTATGTGCAGGCGGTGGAGCTTTTTGACCGGGTCAGTGAGCCGGTCCTGCCGAGCGTACCGGTGAAGACGGTAGAAGAGGCGGAAGCTGCCGCCGGCAGAATGCGGAGAACCTGGACATTGGGCGAGGGCCCGATTGATAACCTCACCGCGGTGCTGGAGGCCAACGGGTTGATGGTCGGGCCGGTGACCGGCGACCTGCGCTTCGATGCGGCGCTGGTCCGGACCGAAGGTAAGCCTTCTCTGCCGGTCGTGGTCGTGCGTCAGGACCTGCCCGGCGACCGCCAGCGGTTCAGCATCGCCCACGAGCTCGGGCATCTGGTGATGAGGCCTGCGCCGGGCGTGAACGAGGAGAAGGCCGCGCACCGGTTTGCCGCGGCCCTGCTCGTGCCCGCTGCCGCGGCCCGGACCGAGCTGGGTAAGAGGCGGGCGGAACTCGCGCCCCTGGAGCTGCATCTGCTCAAGCACAAGTATGGCCTGAGTATGATGGGCTGGGTGATGCGGGCGCAGGACCTCGGCATCATTACGACCGCAACCGCCGAGAGGCTACACCGGGTCTTCCGGTCCCGGGGCTGGCACAGGCAGGAACCGGGCGACCAGATTGAGCCCGAGAGGCCGGAGCGGCTTAAGCTGTTGGTGCTCCGGGCACTGGCCGAGGACTTGATTTCCGAATCTCGCGCCGCCGAACTGCTGGGCAGTTCGCTGGCTGAGTTTTCGCGGCAGGAACGGGAAGTGCATGGCGAAGTCCCGGTCGCAGTTTGTTGTTGATGCCAATGTCCTGATTGACCTGCGGGACGGACGCATACTTGACCGGCTGGGGCGTCTGCCGGAGCAGTTCATCGTCGCCGATATCGTGGTTGCGGACGATATAGATGAGCCGGACGAGGCTGTCTTGACCGGGGTCGGCATAGGAATCCTCCCGCTCTCCGGCGATGCCGTGCAGGAAGTTGTGGCCGTCACCGGCTCCTGCCGCGGTATCTCGGTTGCCGATGCGGCGTCATTGGTACTGGCTGAGCAGGTCGGGTGTACGCTTCTTACCGGTGATAAACTCCTGCGGGGACTGGCGCTGAGCCGGGGTGTAAAGGTTCACGGCACCCTCTGGCTTCTGGACCGGATGGCGGAAGGCGGGGCATTGACCGGGGAGCAGGCGGCAGTAGCCTTGGAGCGTATGCTTGAATGTGGTCGGAGACTGCCGAAGCCGGAGGCCCGAAACCGGATTCTAGACTGGCGGGCGGATGAGGAGGGATGAATGGCGCATCACGACATTATTGACAACCGCCAGGTGAAGCTGGCCGAGACGGTGAACCGGATGCTCGATTCGACCGAGGCGGCCCGGTTCGCGGTCGGGTATTTCTTCCTGTCCGGGTTCACCGGCATTGCCGAGAAGCTTACGGGCGTGAAGGAACTGCGCCTGCTCATCGGCAACACGACCAACCGTGAGACGCTGGAGCAACTGGCCGAGGGCCGGAAGCGGCTGGAGCTGGTCGCGGAGCGGGCCGAGGAGCTCGCCTACCCGAAACGGGCCGAGAGCCGGGCGATGACCGAGGAGACCGCGAAGAACGTCCGTTCCAGCATCGAGCTGATGGACCAGACCGATGAGAATGAGAATCTGGTGCGCTCGCTGGCGCAGATGATCGAAGAGAAGCGGGTGCGGGTGAAGGTCTATACCAAAGGTCGGCTTCACGCCAAGGCGTACATCTTCGACTACGCGCCGGTGTTTG
Organism: Caldifarciminota bacterium; assembly: GCA_011049385.1. Lineage (GTDB taxonomy): Bacteria > Hydrothermota > Tepidihabitantia > Tepidihabitantales > Tepidihabitantaceae > DSBX01. The sequence continues at coordinate 3,078 of DSBX01000093.1, forward strand.
ATAGCCAAGGCAGACATGTCGAGCGGCACGAGCAGGGGATTGCGGTCGTTGGTTCATCGAACTTGTCCCTGGCCGGGCTGTCGAGCAACACCGAGCTGGTGCGCTGGTTCGACGCGCTCTGGCAGGAAGCCGAGGATTTCGACACCGCGCTGATGACCGAGCTTACCGAGTCCTGGGCCGCCCGCCCGGTCAGCCCGTACGACATCTATATGA
>DSBX01000193.1 GCA_011049385.1 Caldifarciminota bacterium
GAGGGATAGAGTCCGTAGCGCCGTTAAAGGCGATTACTATGATCGCATCTGCCGGGGTAAACTCTCTGATAGTTGCCGATAGAGTCCGTAGCGCCGTTAAAGGCGATTACTATGTCTGTGCTCCACTTTTCCGTGAAGCATCGTTTCGCCGATAGAGTCCGTAGCGCCGTTAAAGGCGATAGGGTAGGAAAGGGATGAGAGAAGAGAGACGAGTTATGAGCAGGGCAGGACTGCACCTTGACAGGTAGCGGTCTGGGCGGCAGACTGATACTCAAGATAGACCTGTTGCTCCTTGACAACCTGGAGTGAACGGTTGCGGCAGGCCGAAAAGGAGTCCTGTCCGGGTTTTGGTCCGACTCATCCCTCATTACTCATCTCTTATCACTTCCACCCGGATTAGAGGAGGCTAGATGACCGGTCATTTCTTTCGTCGAGTATGCGACCTTTCGACCCTGCATCGCGCTTGGACCGCTGTACGCGCCAACCGTGCCGGCCCGGGCGCGGACGAGGTTTCGCTTGCAGAATTCGAACGAACCCTGGCCCGTAACCTCCAGTCGCTTTCGCGCGCGCTGGCCGGCCAGAGTTACGTGCCTGAGCCTTTGCGCCAGGTCTATATCCCGAAGAGCGACGGCCGCAAGCGACGGCTTTCGATACCGTCTGTCCGGGACCGGATTGCCCAGCAGGCGGTCAAGCTCGTCATCGAGCCCCTGTTCGAGGGGCGATTCCTGTCGTGCAGTTACGGATATCGTCCCGGCCGCGGGCCGCAACGTGCGGTCGAGCAACTCGAGTCGCTGATTTCCCAAGGTCTTGGGACGGTAGCAAGGGCCGACATCGCCGAGTTCTTCGATTCCATCAGCCACGAGTTACTCCTGCGCCTTGTCCGGCAGCGGGTCTGGGAACCGCCGGTGCTCAGGCTTATCGAGCTCTGGTTGCGGTCGGGTGCGATTGGGCCGCACGGCTGGTCCGACGGTGAAATCGGTGTTGCACAGGGCGGGGTAATCTCGCCGCTACTGGCCAATATCTATCTTCACGAGTTCGATTGGGAGATGGTCCGGCGTAGGGTGGATTTGGTGCGTTACGCGGATGATTTCATCATCGCTGCTCGTGACCGGCCGGCCGCAGAACGGGCGCTGGCCGATGCCCGGCATTTCCTGAACTCACGCCTTGCGCTTAAACTCGGCCTGGCCGAAGTTCGTCACGTTGACGAAGGGTTCTGCTTTCTCGGTTTCCGGTTCCATCCCGGCGGACGTAGCATCGCGCCGGAGAAAGTGGAGAAGGTCAAACACCAGATCATTGACCTGCTGACCGGAAGCCGCGACCTGCCGGGCATGCTCAATGGCTTGAACCGGGCAATCCGGGCCTGGCGTGAGTACTACGGTTCCTGTGACTGTACCGAGCAGTTCCGTTTCCTCGAACGATTCATGTTGCGCGAGCTTGCCCGGCAGATGAAGTCGCTTGACGGCCTGGACCGGAGCGAAAGCAGACGCGCGCTTGCCGGGCTTGAGCTGTTTCTGCCGAGAAGCGCGGCCGGTCGGACGCAGGTGACCGCATTGGTTCTCGCCGAAGCGGGGCTCAAGCCGATGCCGCGTGCGAAAGCCAAACCGCGTTCGGTCGGCAATGCGGTAGCGCTCCAGCGCCGGCGCAGTCTCCGCGAGCTGGAATCACGGTCCGTGGTCACGGCTTCCCGGCCGGGCCTGTTCCTGGGTCGGAGCGGAAGGCGACTGGTAGTACGCGAGCGCGGCAGGAAGGAGCTGGAACTGCCCCTGGCCCGTGTGAAGCATGTACTGGTCGCTTCAAATGGAGTCGCGATGTCCAGCGACCTGGTCCGGGCCTGCGCCGAAGCCGGGATCCCCCTCGTCTTCCTGGACGAACGCGGCCGACCCGGCGCATGGTTACTGGCATCGTCCTGTCCGCTCTATTCATTGACCGGAGAGCAGTTCGAAGCCCGGCGCACCGGTCGGGCGGTCGAAATCGCCCGGGCGATCGTCCGGGGGAAAGTTACGAACCAGATGAATCTGCTCAGGTACTACGGCAAGTATCGCGGCCGGCGCGAGTCGGGTTTCCGGGCCGGCCTGGATGAAGCCGTGCTTAAAATGAAGGGCCTGCTTGCACGGACAGCCGAGGCGGAGGGACAGTCGCTGTTTGCGCTCGAAGGTCAGTCCGCCGCGGTCTACTGGAGCCTGGTCAAAGAACTGCTTGCTTCCGATGCCTGCTTCGAGCATCGCGCCAAGAAGGGTGCGACCGACCTCGTGAACTCGCTCCTGAACTACGGCTATGGCGTCCTCTATGCCCGGCTCCTGCCCGAACTGGTCCTTGCCGGGCTTAACCCGGGAGTCGGGATGCTTCACGTTGCGAATCCGGGCCGACCGGCGCTCCTGTTCGACATGGTCGAAGAGTTCCGTCAACCGGCGGTTGACCGGGCGGTTTTCGCGCTGGTGCGACGCCGGACCCGGCTCGAGATGAAAGATGACCGCCTGGCCGCTGACACGCGGCGGCGGCTGGTGGATGCCATATCGCGCAACCTCGCCGGAAGGGTGTACTACGATGGTCACCGTCTGCCTCTTGCCGAGGTGATGACAAAACAGGTGCGCCGGCTGGCCGCGGCCGTGAAAGGAAAGCAGAACTATGAACCGTTTGTCTTCCATTGAGGAGCCGGGATGCTGGTCATAGTAAGCTATGACATCGTCAGCGACCGCCGCCGTAACCGGGTACACAACCGGCTCAAAGACTACGGCGAGCGCGTGCAATACAGCGTGTTCGAATGCAGGCTGAAGCCCGCCGAACTAGCCGTCCTGCGTAAGGAACTGTCGGCGCTGGTTTCCGCCCGGACCGACCGGGTCCGGTACTACCAACTGTGCGAGAACTGCCAGGCGCGCACAATCAGTTGTGGGCCGCCGCCGGAGCATTGACAAGAACAAGTCGGTGGATAAGATGAACTGCGTGGTGCGGGAGATGATAAGCAGGTATGTGCCTCGTAGCCCGATTCGTTCGTCGTGCACTGCACAAGGCCGCTTCCGCAAGCTCTTTGACAATCTGGAGTGAGCTGAAACGATTCTCCAAAACCCGGTCTGAAGGTCGGGGAGCGTAAGCTACGCAGTTTCGGCAGAAGCTGTTTGGCCTGGTCTGCGGCTGTCGGCGCGAAGTTTGGCAAATCGGGTTTTCCGGCTCCGGTCGGAAACGATTCTCCAAAATCGCCGATTTCGCTGTCTGCAAGTCATTGAAAAACCGTCACCGTATTTCCGGTTCCGGCCCGGAATTTGGCAAAACACCCTGAGC
>DSBX01000306.1 GCA_011049385.1 Caldifarciminota bacterium
CGGCCACACGGCTCACCAGCCCGCTGACCCGCGGCTCACGAATCTCACGGCCGACGTCGCGCCCGTCCAGCAGTACGCCGTTACCCGCCGCCGCGCCCGGCGTCCACACGATGCCGACCCTCGTTCGCGCCAGCAGGCGCTTCATCGCCGGTGCGTCGCTCGGGTCGGTTTCGGTTTCGAGACACGCAAGTGCCACCGCCCGGTACATCGCACCGGTATCCAGGTGCCGGAAGCCCAGGCAGTCGGCGACGAGCCGGGCGGTCGTGCTCTTGCCCGAACCGGCCGGGCCGTCAATCGCGACGACGAAACCCGTGCCGCCTACTCTCACTCGACGCTCTCGCGGATGGCCGCCTGCTTGACAAACTGCAACTGCATGTGGCGCAGGCGTGAACTCACGGTCCGGGCCACGGAACGCATGAAGTGATAGCCCAGCTCCGGGTCGGCCTCGAACGCTTTCTCCAGCTCGGCAACGTTGAACTCGAGCACGGTCACGTCGGTCATCGCCTCGCCACCGGCGGTGTACTTCAGATTCCCGACCATCCCCGACCAGGCGAACATCTCCCCGGGCCCGAGCGAGGTCACGATGTAGCTGTTGCGCGAGACTCCGAAGTCGGTCGCAAGCACGACCACCACCCGGCCCTGCACCAGGATGTAGAACCGCTCGGCCGGGTCCCCCTGCACGTCAATCATCGTCCCCGCGTCCACCTGGCGCACCTTCGCCAGCGGCACCAGCAAGTCAATGTGCTCATCGGCCAGTCGCCGGAAACCCTCGACTCCCTTCAGGAACTCCCTAGTATCCATAGCACCCTCACTTTCGACAGGCGAAGAGCCCCGGGCCGGCCGCCCGCGTCTTCCCGTCTAGAACAGGTCGTGAAACGAAATATCCAGCACCCGGTTCACCGGGGACGAACCATTGCCGAGCACATCCCGCACCGAGACCCCGAACCGGAACTGCTCGTTGAACGTCCAGGCCAGGCCCGCGTTCAGGTAGCCGTAACCTCGCCGGCTGTCGTTCGCGGACAGGTCGTATTCGACGACGATGTCAAACCCGCCCGGCAGATACTGGCTCAGCACGACAAAGCCGTTGACGCGCTCCCAGTAGTTCACCGCGGCCTGGACGTACGTCCGCGTCGGCTCGACCGTCTTACCGAGGGCCAGGAACCCGCCCTTGGGTAGAATATCGTACCTGCCGTCCTCGGCCTGGACGTCGTAGCCCTGGCTTTCGAAACCGACGACAAGGTCCGGGAAATAGCCCTGCTCGAGCAGGATTGCGCCCCGGCCGAAGAACTCCGGCCGGTTGTGCATCACCGGCTCATCCGCGCCGAACAGCCGGTCTCCGCCGTAAGCCGCGCCCAGGGTCAACCGGTCGAACAGCCCGACTCCCACCCGCACCAGCGCGCCGCCCTGTCCCCACAACCGCGCGCCGACATAGTACTCGGCGTGGGCCAGTGACCGCGGCACCGGCTGGTCAATGTGGTACAGCGAACCGAACGCCAAACCGGCAACTGCCAACAGCAAGAATAGCGTTTTCACAGGCCAGAATAGCCGCTTGCCGGGCGCTTGTCAACGACCGCCGGGCCCGGCTAGCGCAGGCTGGCGCTCAGCCCGGCCGACACCGCGTGGTAGCCGGTCGAGGCATTGTAGTTGTAGTCCGCGTTCACCAGCACCAGCCCGAACTTGAGCGCGACGCCCAGCGTCCCCCGCAGGTTCACCGGCGGTGAGTAGTTCGCGACAACCGGCAGGTCAATCTCTTCGGTCTTGAGTTCACCGTTCTCGATGCCGGTCGGGAAACTCGCCCGGAACACGTAGTCAATGTCGGTCGTGGACTTATCGAAACCCACCCCGGCGTAGGGCGCGAAAACCAGTAGCGACCGCGAGATGTGGATGTTGCCGCCGAGCGTCCGGGAGTTCAGCACGTCACCGATGATGAACTGCTGGTAGAACCCCTGCACTGCCAGGTTGAACGGCAGGCGCACGAAGCTCGAGAGCTCGTTCTTCACCCCGACGCCGAGGAAACTCACCATCGTGCCCTCGAACGGCCACGGCACGTAGCGGGCGGTCACCTCGAACCCCAGCGGCAGGCCGACCGAAGCCTGGGGCACCACTATCGGCATCCAGCTCACGCCCAGCCCGCCAGGCAGGACCGGTGGGATGCCGACCGAATACTCGCCCGGCACCGGTACCGGCGTCGTATCGCGCGGGCCGAAAATCGTCGCCGCACCCTCGACATTGACATAGAAAGTGTCAATTGCGCCGGTCGTCGTGTTCACCGAACAGGCCCTCACCCGGGCGGTGAAAGTCCGGGCCGCCTCCGGGATGTTGACCGCCATCACCCGCGCGCCCAGCTCGAAACGCAAGGTGCGGAGCGCGCTCGCGGAATGGTACCAGCCCGAACCCATCGCCACGCCGTAAGACTCCACCAGCGGCCGCGAATAATCCTCGACCAACTCGGCGCCGACGCCGCGCAAGAGCTCAACCGGCGACACCGCCGGTGCGGAAGCGGTCGCCAGCACGACCACGAACAGAACAGCCATTCGGCTCATCATTACCTCCATTCGGTTCAGTACTCCAGTCTACCCGCACCTTGCGCCCGGTCAACGATACGACACTCCGGCATCCATCGGCGGCCCTGTGGGAGCGGCATTCCTGCCGCGATTGAAGTCCGTCTCTCCCCCCTCGCGTAATCCCGGCAATTCCGGGGACATAGCAAGAGATTACTGGCGGGTTCCGGAAATCCGCCGAGAGCGCATTTTCTCCGCCGAGTGCCCCCCCCCGGGGGGGCTCCGGATAGTTACCGAAAGCATATCCGGGGTGGTACTGAGGAGCCGGCGCAGACGAACCGCAGGCTAGGGAAGTCGCATCGGCGGGTGGTTCCTCCTCCGCTCCGGAGAAGGGATCTCTCCACTCCGGTAGAAACGACGGAGAGTTTTGGCGTCCATCGGCGGTTTCCCTCTCCTCCGGGTCCGATTCACGTCCGACGAGAGAGCCCGCACTCATTCTGCTCAGTGGCTCTAAGGGCGCGTCCGGCCTCTGGCTCTCATCAGTTATACGCCGCAAGAACTCAGTAGAGCACATCATCGCGCATCGAATGCAGGCAAATCGGCGTAACCTGCCGACAAAGTTTGCTTTATCTCGAACGGCAGTCCGCGACCCCGGGGACTCCCGGGGCTCCCGGGTCGGTTCAGGAGACGGTTGGGGGGTATACCCGGGGTATACCCCCCCGTCGGCCGAGACAGGGGCGTCAATAGGGAACAGGGC
>DSBX01000370.1 GCA_011049385.1 Caldifarciminota bacterium
CAGCGTTATCGCCCGCGCTCCTGCGGCCGATAACGCTGGGCGCGGATATCGTCATCCAGTCGGTGACCAAGGTGATGAGCTCATCCGGCGCCGGGATCGCGGGCGCGGTCATCGCCAGGAAGCCGATTGTCGCGCGGGCGGGAAGCGACGAGATGAAGGCCGACTTCTGCCAGTACCTGAAGCTCTGGCCCCAGCGCGATACCGGCGGTTGCCTGCACCCGTTCCAGGCGCTGATGAGCCTGGCCGACCTGCGCACGCTCCGGGCCCGGGTGGACGCCTGGAGCCGGACCGCGCTCCGGGTCGCGCGATATCTTGAGGGCAACCCGGGTGTGCTGAGCGTGAACTACCTCGGCCTCGAGTCGAACCCCCTGCACGAAATCGCCCGCCGCTACCTGTGGTTGGTGGACGCCGAACACGACGAGCAGTACGGCGAACCGGTGAACCGCTACGGCCACATGCTGTCGTTCCGGGTCAAGGGCGGCGCGCAGGCGACCCGGGACGCTTTCGACCGGTTCCGGATGATCTGGCGCGCGACCGACCTCGGCCGGGTGAAGACGGTCGCGACCATCCCGGCGATCTCGACCCACCTCCAGCAGGGCGAGGAATGCCGGGAGATGGCCTGCGTCCCGGCCGACCTCATCCGCCTCTCGGTCGGCGCCGAGCACCCGGACGACATCATCCGGGACCTGGAGCAGGCGCTGAGATAGGACGGTGACCAGGTGACCGGGAGGCAAGGTGGCCGGGTGAAGGTCCGGACGTATCGCGACCTGGAAGTCTGGCAGGTTGCCTACGCTCTCTGCCGGCAGGTGTATGAGGCGTCTCGCGGCTTCCCGAAGGAGGAAGTCTACGGGTTGACCGCGCAGGTGCGCCATGCCGCCATCTCGGTGCCGTCGAACATCGCCGAGGGGATGGGCCGCCGCTCGACCGCTGAGTTCATCCGCTCGTTGCGCATCGCCTACGGTTCGAACAGCGAACTGGAAACGCAGTTGCTGTTGGCCCGGGACCTGGGGTACATTGCCGCCGAGGACTACACTCGACTCGAGCAGGGCGCGGCAAGCGTCGAGCGTATGCTCAGTGCGTTGCTCGTCGCCCTGCAACGCCGCACGCAGAAGCGGACCGAACCGGCTCCGACCACCGGGTTACCTGACCACAGAAGGAATATGCAATGATCCAGTTCTACAGCACCAACGGCCGGGCGCCGGACGTCACGCTCCGGGAGGCGCTACTGACCGGGCAGGCGCCGGACAAGGGCCTCTATATGCCGCGCGAGATTCCCCGGGTCCCGCGCGAGGAAATCGTCGCGTTCCGGGACAAGAGCTACCCGGAAATCGCCCACGCGGTACTTCGGCGCTACACCGAGGGGCTCATCCCGGATGATGAACTGCGCCGGCTCTGCGCCGAGTGCTACGACTTCGAGGTGCCGCTGGAACGGGTCCACGGCAACAACTGGCTGATGCGGCTCGACCGCGGCCCGACCGCATCGTTCAAGGACTTCGGCGCGCGGATGATGGCCCGGATGATGCGCCACTTCCTCGCCGAGGAGGGCGGCGAACTGGTCATCCTCACCGCGACCTCGGGCGACACCGGCTCCGCGGTCGCCCACGCCTTCCACAACGTGGAGCGGATTTCGATGGTCGTGCTCTTTCCGGTCAAGGAAGTCTCGGCCCGCCAGCGCAAGCAGATGACCACCCTCGGCGGCAACGTCCGGGTCATCGGCATTGACGGCAAGTTCGACGACTGCCAGGCGCTGGTGAAGCAGGCCTTCGCCGACCCGGAGCTGGGCCGAATCCGCTTTTCCTCCGCGAATTCCATCAACATCGGCCGGCTCCTGCCCCAGTCGGTGTACTACTTCTACGCCTGGGCCCGGCTCCAGGCAGGCGACGCGGAGGCGGTGTTCTCGGTGCCGTCCGGCAACTTCGGCGATATGTGCGGCGGAATGCTGGCCCGGCGGATGGGCCTGCCCGTCTCCCGCTTCGTCATCGCGACCAATGAGAACGACGAGTTCCCGAAGTTCCTCGCCGAGGAGCGGTACCGCAAGGTCGAGCCGTCCCGGGTCTGCATCTCGAACGCGATGAACGTCGGCCACCCGTCCAACCTGCCCCGACTGGTCGCGCTCTACGGCGGGCAGATGGACGAGACCGGCGCGGTGTCCCGGCCACCGGACTTCGCGGCGATGCGGCGGGATATCTACGCGCTCGCGGTTGATGACGAGGCCACGCGCCGGGCGATTGTCGAGACCTGGCGCGAGCACAAGGCGATGCTCGAGCCGCACGGCGCGGTCGGCTGGGCCGGGCTGGAGCGGTACCTGAAGGAAAGTGACCAGGTGACCAGGTGGCTAGGTGGTCAGGTGGAAGGAACTACTGCGCTTGGGCACTCTCCCCTCTGTATTTCCATCGAGACCGCGCACCCGGCCAAGTTCCCGGAGGAGATCACCCGCCTGCTCGGCATCGAACCAGCACTGCCGCCCGCACTTGCGGACCTCGACGCCAGGGAAGAGCAGTACGACAACGGCCCGAACGAATACGGGTGGTTCCGTTCGCGTCTGCAGGAACTGTTCCGGTGAATGAGCCGGGCCTGCGCTACGTTATCTTCCTTGGTGATGGGATGGCGGACCTGCCGATACCGGAACTCGGCGGCCGCACCCCGCTCCAGGTCGCGAGGAAGCCCGCGATGGATGAAATCGCCCGGCGCGGCCGCTGTGGCCGGTTCGTGACCGTCGAGGATAACATGCCGCCCGGCTCCGAGGTCGCGAACCTGACCGTGCTCGGCTACGACCCGCGCGAATGCTACCAGGGCCGGGGTGTCATCGAGGCCGCGGCGATGGGCGTGCCGCTGACGGATACCGACCTCGCCCTGCGCTGTAACCTGATCTGCCTTGAGGACGGACGCATCAAGAACCACTCGGCCGGGCACATCTCGACCGACGAAGCCCGGCCGCTCATCGCCGCGATGAACGAGGCGGCCGGCGCCGACTGCCGCTTCCACGCAGGTATCAGCTACCGGCACTTAGCGGTTCTACCCCACGGCGAACCGGACCTTGAGTGTTCCCCGCCCCACGACCACGCCGGCGAACCGGCCGCGGACCTGTTCGTGCGGGCGACGCGAGAGGCGGCCCGGCCGACCGCGGAACTGCTCAACCGGCTCATCCATCTGTCGTGGGAAGTCCTTGGTAACCAAGAAGTTAACCGGCAGAGAAAGGCCGCGGGCAAGGACCCGGCGAACTCGGTCTGGTTCTGGTCGCCGGGTCCTTGCC
>DSBX01000145.1 GCA_011049385.1 Caldifarciminota bacterium
CCCACCCCCCCCTCCCCCTCTAGGGGGAGGGGATTGAGGGGAGGGAGTCGAAGCAGGCGCAGGACCAGCAGGGGGCGCAGGGCGGACGCCAGCGGCCGCCGGCGGCCGTGGTCGGCGAAGAGCCGGCGGGCGAGTTCGCCGCAGGTGAGGAACGCGGGCGGGATGAAGCCGTCCCGGCCGCAGAGCCGGGCGAAGCGCAGTTCGGTGTCGCGGAGCTTGCGCGGGCTGGGCGCGAGGTAGAGGATGCCGCGGTAGTCCGGGCCGGGGACGAGTTTCAGCGCCTCTTCGAGCAGGCGGTCGGTCGCGTCCCGGGCAGCGAAGGGCGCGAGGAAGAGTTGGCGGATACCGGAATCCTTCCCGCTAGGTTACCCGGTAGACGACGTCGTGTTCGTGGGCGTGGACCCCCACCTTGACCCCGGCCTCGCCGCCCTTCGGAATCCCGGGCACGGCGGCGTGGTCCACTTCCATCTGTTCGACGAGCTGGGTGTGGTCGGTGGTGTGGCCCTTGATGTGAATCGTGTCGCCGACCTTGAGGGCGGCGTCGGTCGCCTTGATGATGGCGACGCCGGGCTTGCCGAAGTAGTGGGTGACGACCCCGACTTTCTCTTCAGGCATTTTCTCCTCCTCCCGCGTCCCGGCGCGGGTGTTATCTGCGGACGAGCGGACTCTCCCGATTCTTCCCGGCGCCGAACGCGCCAGCCCCCGGGGCGCAGGGCCGCCTAGGGGTAGATCTTGTCGAGCATGCGCGGGAACGGGGTGGTCTCCCGGACGTGGCGCACGCCGGTGAGCCAGGCGACGGTGCGTTCGATGCCGAGCCCGAACCCGGCGTGCGGGAAACTGCCGTAGCGCCGGACGTCGGAGTACCAGCGGAAGGCCTCGGCCGGGAGGCGGTGTTCCGCGATGCGTGTTTCCAGCGTCGCCAGGTCGTCCTCGCGCTGACTGCCGCCGACGATTTCGCCGTAGCCCTCGGGCGCAATCATATCGAAGGCGAGGGCGAGCGAGGCGTCCTGCGGGTCGCGCTTCATATAGAACGCCTTGATGGCCGCGGGGTAGCGGTGGACGAGCACCGGCCGGTCGTGGCTCTCGCCGAGCAGGGTCTCGTCTTCGGCGCCGAAGTCGTCGCCGGGCTTGATGTCGCGGCCCTTCTCGCGGAGCAGGTCAACCGCCTCGCGGTAGCTGATGCGCGGGAACGGGCGCTTGACGGCTTCGAGCTTCGCGATGTCGCGGCCGAGGGTCTCAAGTTCGGGTCGGCGTTTCTCGAGCACGCGGGCGACGGTGTGGGCGACCAGGTCCTCGGCAAGGTCCATATCGCCCTTCAGGTCGAGGAAGGCGACTTCCGGTTCGAGCATCCAGAACTCCATCAGGTGCCGCCGGGTCTTCGACTTCTCGGCCCGGAAGGTCGGGCCGAAGCAGTAGGTCTTGCGGACCGCGGCGCAGATGGCCTCGTTGTAGAGCTGGCCGGACTGGGTCAGGAAGACCTGCTCGCCGAAGTAGTCCACCGGGAAGAGGGTGGTCGTGCCCTCGCAGGCGGCCGGGGTGAGAATCGGCGTGTCGCCGAGCACGAAGTCGTTGTCGTCGAGGTAGTCGCGCATCGCCTTGATGATTTCCGAGCGGATGCGGAGCACCGCGTGCTGGCGGCTGGAGCGGAGCCAGAGGTGGCGGTTGGCCATCAGGAACTCGGTGCCGTGTTCCTTGGGCGTTATCGGGTAGGGTTCGGCGAGACTGATGAGCGCGAGGTCGGTGCCGGTGAGCTCGTGGCCGCCGGGCGCGCGTTTGTCGGCCCGGACCAGGCCGGTGACCGCGACCGAAGACTCCTGCGTCACCGCGTCGGCGAGTTCGAAGGCGGCGTCGGACACCTCGCCCTTGACGAACACGCACTGGATGACGCCGGTGCCGTCGCGCAGGACGAGGAAGCGGATGCGGCCGGACGAGCGCCGGTTCTGGACCCAGCCGGTCAGGGTGACGGGTCGGCCTTCATAACCGCCGATTCGTTCGATGGTGGTGTCAGCTTGCATCGCCCGATTGTAATCCCGGGGGCAGGACAGTCAAGGCGGGAAAGGCGGGGGCGGGCCGACGCCCGCCCCCGGAGATACCTCCCGCAGAACGCGGGACCGATTGAGCTACTTCTGGACGACCAGCTTCCGGGTCGCGTCGAAGCCGTCGGCCTCGAGCCGGACCAGGTACACGCCCGCGACCAGTGAGCGCAGGTCGAGGCCGGCACTGCCGGTCCGGGTCGCGGTCAGCCTGCGGCTCAGGACGGTGCGGCCGACGACGTCAACGACCGTGACCGTTGCCGGTCCGGCCCGGGGTACGGCATACCGGATGGTTGTGTGTCCTCTCACGACCAGGCTGGGCTGAACGGCGAAAGTCCCGGCGTTCAGCGGGCCGCGAGCGCCCTGGCTGCCGCCCGGCACCCAGCCCTCGGGCGGGAGCCGGTAGCGCCAGAACTCGACCGTCTTTCTGCCCTTGAGCGCGTAGAAGACCCGGCAAGCGGGATGGGCGACGAAGTGGCCGCCGTCTTTGACCATCCGGCGCCGGTTGGAACTGCCCAGCGAGCCGATGGGTTCTTCTTCGTACCAGCGGTTGCGGCCCGGTTCGTATCGAAAGTACTGCTGGCTGTTGCCGCCCTTGAGCGACCAGATTGCGCCGTCGAACCAGCCCGCGCCGCCGCCGTCGCCGGCCTTGCGGTTGCGCAGGCGGTTGCCGTGCCAGCCGATGAGCGGCACACCGTTGCGCGGCGACTGCTCCCAGACCCCGGCCCGGACGTCGAAGAGCCAGAGCTCGTGGTGCGGCTCGGGCATGCTCCGGGTGTAGCGGGCCTTGTGCGCGTAGAGCGTGCCCATCCCGTCGGAGACCAGCCAGGAACCGCGGTCCCATCGGGCCTTCACGCCCGCCGGCGCGGTCGGCAGTTCCTGCCACTCTTCGGCGGCGACATCGTAGCGGTAGAACTCGCCGGTTCGGCCGCCCTTGAGCAGGTAGACGTACTCATTGTCGTCGAGCCGGACGAAGACCATATCGGTGCCGCCGCGAATCTGTCCCTGCCCGCTACCGGACGGGTTCGGCATATCGGGCAGTATGTTCCAACTGTCGCCGGCGATGTCGTAGCGCCAGAAGCCGAGGGTCTTGCCGCCCTGGAGTGCGTAGATGTGGTTGCCGTTGTCGCTCACGCCCCGCGCGCCGTCCTGGGGCGGGCGGCGGCCCCAGAGCGGGTGCTCGCGCCAGGGCATCCCGGTCCGGTCGGTCCAGCGG
>DSBX01000132.1 GCA_011049385.1 Caldifarciminota bacterium
AGTCGATGCACAGCCTGCTACGGAAAAGAATCAGCACAGCAAACAGCCCTGAATCCCTCCTTCTTCGTGCTCAAACATACCTCAGACTGCGTCAGAAAATCACCTGCAACGGGGCGCTTTTTCAACAGAATTGATGCACACTCCCCATATTGCCCCGGGCGAAATTCACGCGCCGGTATTCGGCCCAACAGGCCCGGAAAGGATTTTCTCCACTCCGGTCGAAATGGCGAAGAGCTCCGCTATTCGCTTCCTGTTCCTTCACTAGACCACTGGACCGCTTGACCGCTCAACCACTTCCTCTCCCCCGGCGTCCATCGCCGGTTGCTTCCGGTCCGGTACGCACCGGCGGCGAGTCCCGGAAGCGGTCATCGGCCGCCGAACAGGTTGAAGCGGCCGCCCAGTTCCAGCCCGGCACTCGGCGCCATGGTACGCAGTTCGTGGCTTTGGCCTTCGATGAACCGCCCGAACGGGAGGTTGCACGCTACCCGCAGGAAGAAGTACTCCTGCTCCAAGGCCACGCCCGCGCCCGGGGTGATGGACCAGCCGACCGCCTGCTCCGGCCGCAGGAAGGTGCCGCTGACCGCCAGCGGCACGAACAGCCCGAAGCCGACATCGGTGTAGACCCCGGCCGCGGCCTGGAGCATCGGCCGGAAACCGTAGTACTCGACCGCCCGACCCCCGCCCGGGTCCCCGAGGAACAGGTCACAACCGCCGCCGGCCGCAAGCCGGAACGGCCCGTCTTCGAGCAACTGCCGCCTGCCGCGCAGTTCGACCGCGTTCAAGAGCAGTTGTGTCGAGTCACTGGCCCGCCAGTGCCAGCCCGCAAGCGCCCAGCCTGCGCGTGCCTCCCAATCCCGCCCCAGACCGTAACCCGCCCCGATACCGTAGAAGACCGGCTGGTTCGTGACCTGGCCGTGTTGCATCATCCGCACGCCGAGGTCCATCTGCCCGGGCCTGAGCGGCCGCGCGCCGAAGAACGACTCCGGTTCCTGCGTCACCAGCACATCAGCGGTACAGCCGACCAGCAGAAACAGGAACACCACTACGAGTCTGCCCATCCATCTCTCCTCTCGTCAGCTCCGCTTGCCCCGCCGCTTCCCGCGACCCGGGCGGGCCGGCTTCGGCCCGGGCTTCGGCCCGCGGCTGAGGAAATCCTCGTCCATCGTCTGGAGCAGTTCCTTGATCCGGTCCCGGTGCTTCGCCGCCTCCTCGAAGCGGAGCTCGGCCGAAGCCTCCTCCATCTTCCGCTGGGTCTTCGCCAGCAGTTCGAGCCGGTCCCCGGTCGTCTCCGGTTCGTCTTCTTCGGTCGCCTCCTCCCGCCGGGCGTCCGCGACCGTCGTCGCGGTCATCACCTCGTCCACCGATTTCGAGATACTGCGCGGCACGATGCCGTGTTTCTCGTTGTGCTCGACCTGCCTGCGCCGGCGGCGGTCGGTTTCATCCAGCGCGGCCTGGATCGAGCGGGTGATGTTGTCGGCGTAGAGAATGACCCGGCCCCGGACGTTGCGGGCCGCCCGGCCCGCGGTCTGGATGAGCGAACGGGCGTCGCGCAGGAAGCCTTCCTTGTCCGCGTCGAGGATCGCGACCAGCGAGACCTCGGGCAGGTCGAGCCCCTCGCGCAGGAGGTTGATGCCGACCAGTACGTCGAACTCGCCCAGCCGCAGGCCGCGCAGGATGCCGACCCGGTCCAGCGCGTCAATCTCGGAGTGCAGGTACTTGACGCGCAGGCCGGTTTCGGCGAGGTAGTCGGCGAGGTCCTCGGCCATCCGCTTGGTCAGCGTCGTCACCAGCACCCGCTCGCCCCGCGCCGCCCGCTCGCGGACTTCGTGGATGAGGTCGTCAACCTGGCCTCTGGTCGGCCGGACGACCATCTCCGGGTCCACCAGCCCGGTCGGCCGGACGATGAGCTCCGCAACCCGGCCCTGGCTGACCTGCAGTTCGTAGTCGCCGGGCGTGGCCGAGGTGAACACCGCCTGCCCGACCAGCGTCCCGAACTCGTCGAACCGCAGGGGCCGGTTGTCGAGGCAGGAGGGCAGGCGGAAGCCGTAGTCCACCAGCGTCTGCTTGCGCGCCCGGTCGCCGTTGTACATTCCCTGGACCTGGGGCAGGGTGACGTGCGACTCGTCAATCACCATCAGGTAATCTTCCGGGAAGTAGTCGAGCAGGCAGTAGGGCCGCTCGCCCGGGTTCTTGCCGAGCAGGTGGCGGGAGTAGTTCTCGATGCCCGGGCAGTAGCCGAACTCGCGCATCATCTCGAGGTCGAACTTCGTCCGGGTCTCGATGCGCTGGGCTTCGAGCAGTTTGCCCTGGGCCCGGAACTCGGCGAGGCGCTGAGCCAGTTCCTTCTCGATCGAGACCGAGGCACCGGCCATCATCTGTTCATTGATCACGAAGTACTTGGCCGGGTAGATGACCAGCCGGGGCCGGCGCTCGACCGTGTCGCCGGTGACGAGGTCGAAGATGCTCAGCCGGCCGACCCGGTCGCCGTCGAACTCGACCCGCACCCCGTAGTCGCGGTGCGACGGGTGAATCTCGACCACGTCCCCCCGGACCCGGAAGGTCGAGCGCTTGAGGTCGAGGTCGTTGCGGCTGTACTGGAGGCGGACCAGTTGCTCGAGCATGGCGTCGCGGTCCAGCTCCTTGTCCAGCTCGACCGGGAACAGCGCCTCCTTGAACTCCCACGGCTCGCCGAGGTTGTAGATGCAGGAAACCGAGGCGACCACAACCACGTCCCGGCGCTCGATCAGGCTCGAAGTCGCCCGCATCCGCAGGCGCTCGATGTCCTCGTTGATGCTGGCGTCCTTCTCGATGTAGAGGTCGTGGGCGGGGACGTAAGCCTCGGGCTGGTAGTAATCGTAGTAGGAGACGAAGTACTCGACCGCGTTGGCCGGGAAGAACTGCCGGAACTCGCCGTAAAGCTGGGCGGCCAGCGTCTTGTTGTGCGAGATGACCAGCGTCGGCCGGTTGAGCCGGGCAATGACGTTCGCCATCGCGTAGGTCTTGCCCGAACCGGTCACCCCGAGCAGGGTGCTGTACTTCGCGCCCGACTGCAGGAGCTCGACCAGCCGCTCGATTGCCTGCGGCTGGTCGCCGGTCGGCCGGTAGGGCGCGGAAAGCTCGAAGCGCACCCCGCCCGCTTCCGCCCGGTGATCGGTACTGTTCATACCCAATAGTAGCGCAGGAATCCGCACCCTTCCATCCCAATTCCGATATTGACAGGCGGTGCTGGTC
>DSBX01000088.1 GCA_011049385.1 Caldifarciminota bacterium
GTCGGGCCCTGGTCGAGAAGCTGACCGGCGACAGCCTCGAGGCGGTGCACATCCTCGACGAGCAACAGCTCTGGCGGCCACGGCCGGGTGACCGCGGCCTGCTCGCCGCTCCCCCCTCGCCTCCCCCTCGGCCGGGAGGCGGGCACCGACCGCCGGGCCGCCCGTCCCGCCGCGGCCGACCCGGGCGCAACCGGCCGCCCCAGGGAGGACCCCGTTGAACCCGGACCGGCACGCCCTCGTGGAGACGGTGTCCCGCCTCAAGCACGACACGGGCGCGGTTATCCTCGCCCACAACTACCAGGCCCCGGAAATCTACCAGGTCGCCGACTTCATCGGTGACTCGCTCGAACTCGCCCGCCGGGCCGCCGCGGCGGACCCGGGCATCATCGTCTTCTGCGGGGTCCGGTTCATGGCCGAAACCGCCAAGCTCCTCTGCCCGCGTGCCCGGGTCATCCTCGCCGAGCCCAACGCCGGGTGCCGGATGGCGGACATGGTCACCGCCGACGCGCTGGCCGCGAAGCGGCGCGAACTCGGTGATGTCACCGTCGTCTCCTATGTCAACACACCGGCCGACGTCAAGGCCGAGTCCGACATCTGCTGTACCTCCGCCAACGCGGCCGCGGTCGTCGGTTCGGTGCCGGCCGGCCGCCGCATCCTCTTCGTTCCCGACCGCAACCTCGCGGACTGGGCCGGCCGCGAAGCGGGCCGGGAGATGATTGCCTGGCCCGGCTTCTGCTACGTCCACGCCGTCTTCACCGCCAGCGACGTCGAACGCGCCCGGACGCAATGGCCGCAGGCGAAGGTCATCGCCCATCCCGAGTGCCGGCCCGAAGTACTGGCCGCCGCGGACCACGTCGCCTCGACCGGCGGAATGCTGCGCCTCGCCGCCGGGCTTGAGGAAGTCGTGCTCGGCACCGAGGCCGGGATGTGCGCCCGCGTCAACCTCGACCACCCGGCCGTCGCCTGCCATCCCCTGCGCCGCACCGCGCTCTGCGCCAACATGAAGCTGACCTCGCTCGAATCCGTGCGCGAAGCACTGTTCGGCCGGGTCGAAGAAATTGTAATCCCGGAGCCGGTCGCCGACCGCGCCCGCCGGGCCATCGAGCGCATGCTCGAACTCGGCTGAACCCGTCCGCGCAACTTGACAACTCCCGGCGTCGTCCTAGAGTTTGACTGATGCTTGCCGCGATGATTCTTGCCCTCAGCCTCTCCGGCGGCTTTGATGCCGGCGGCCAGGTTTCGGCGGCCTGGCCGGTCGGCGGTCTCGCCCGGTTTCACTCTTCGGCCGCAATGCTCGGTGCGACCGCAGGCTGGACCGCGGGACGCTTCCGGCTTGCCGCCGGCTACGACTTCACCAGCCTGCCCGGCCGCGGTGCCCTGCCCTACCGGCTGATGCTCCATATCGGTCGGGCCGAACTGGGCGGTGCGCTCGTCTCCCGGTCGAACTGGAGCCTCGACCTGCTCGCCGGGGGCGGCCTCGCCCACGGCACGCGGCAGTTCGGCGCGGGTAACGAAACCGGCACCTCGCCCTGCATCCACTGGGGACTCGGTTTCACCCAGCGCTCCGGCCGCAGTCGCCTGTCGGTCGGCCTCATCCATACCACGTTCATCGGCAGCGGCACCGGGTTGGACCACCTGCTCGGCCTGCGTGCGGGAGTCGGCTATGCGCCGTAGCATCCTGCTCTCGTGCCTGGTGCTAGGCTGCAGCGGCCTGCTCTTCCGCTCCGGCCAGGACTACTACCCGCTGGTCCGGGGCAGTCTCTGGAAGTACTCCGACGGCCTCGACACCGTCTACGTCGAGGTCGCCGGCGATTCGCTGGTCGGCGGACGCAACGCCATTCTGGTCAACACCGACTTCGCGCCCGGTTTCTGGCTCAAGGACACGCCCGAAGCCGACGTCCGGCGCTGGGTGCGCCACACCTACCAGCGCGGCGGCACCGAGTACGTGCTCGAGGAGCGCTATGCGCTGGTCTACCTGCTCCCGCTTGTCACCGGCAACGCCTGGTACGACGAGTATGCGGACACGGTCGTCGTGCTCGGGGTGGACACCCTTCGCTACCGCCGGCGACTGGAGGTGCATGTCGCCGACGTCGAAGCGGTCACGGTACCGGCCGGGGGATTCGATGACTGCTACCGGATCGAGTTCACCGAGACGGTCGAAACCGCCATCGCCGATTCGCTGGCCACGGTCACGACAAACCACACCGAGTGGCTCGCGCCCGGCGTCGGCCTCGTCCGGCGTCGGACCGGCGACACCGAACTCGAACTCGCCGAATACCGCATCGGCTTCTAGAGCAATGGCCGGCATCGCGCCGACCGAAGACAGCGACGCCCGGCAACGGCGCGACTGGTCACCCGTCGCCCCGAGCTGGGAACGCAAGCCGGACCAGAAGGACCTCTGGCGCCGCGTCGCAACCATGCCCGCGCTCGCTCTCAACCGCGTCGAACTGGAACTCCTGGGAACGGTCGCCGGACTCTCCACCCTCATCATCGGTACCGGTGACGGTCTCGCGCCGCTCGCCCTGGCCGCACTCGGCGCCCGCGTCGTTGTCGCCGACGCCTCGAGCAGCCTGCTCGACGTACTCCTCGTCCGCACCCAGGTACTCGGGCTCAACATCGAGTATCGCCAGCTCGCCGCGAGCGAGTTCGACCAGCTTCCCGACGCCGGCTTCCGCTACGTCTACGCCGCCCACCTCGCCCCGCGCACCGAACACCTCGACCTGCTCTACCGGCAGGCCGCGCGTTTGCTCGAACCGGGCGGCCGCCTCGTCGTCACCGAGTACCACCCGGTCCGCCGCATCTGGAAGCCCGAGCCCGGCGCGCTCCGGGCCGCGGTCTCCTACTTCGAGCGCCGGCGCGAACGCCGCGAAACGGACGGTGCCGACAGTTACGTTCCCGGCGGCGAACTGGCCAGGTTCGACTTCCAGTGGACCGTCGCCGACCGCGTCTTCTACGCCACCGCCGCCGGCCTGCGCCTCGCCGCGCTCGAGGAAGTCGGCGAAGTCCGGCAGGACTGGGAAGTGCCGAACATGAAGGGTCTGCCCGAGCAACTGGTCCTGGCCGCCGACCGGCCCGAAGCCTGACTCCCGCCCCGAACGTCCAGGCAGCTCTAGCCCAGGCACATGGTGACCCCCTGAGGGTGGCCGCGAGGTCGGCGGGCATTCCGCCGAAGGACTGGGCAATGCTGAAAGGAAGGGCACGAGCGATACGGCTCCGAGCGGAGACGA
>DSBX01000309.1 GCA_011049385.1 Caldifarciminota bacterium
AGCTGAGGCCGGGCGCGGTCTTACTGCTGACGCAGGTCGTGGACGGCTTTCTCGGCCTGCGCCCGGGCGGAGTCGGGGCCAGTTTCGGGCTGGCGGTGTTCGATGCGATGATGCTTGCCCGGCTGGGGTTCCGGGTCGGCCTGCTGGTGCGCGACGACCGGTTCTACGTTTCGGCGGCGACCGCGGGCAACGATACCGAGCAGTGGGACCCGCTTGACCCGGAGGCGCGGGTGCCGGTTGGCGCGGTGCGGCGACTCTCGACCGCCGACGTCTTCGTGGCGGGATACGTTCGGCTGGCCCGCGGCTACGCCACCACCAAGGCCTATGGCCACGTGGAGCGGGTGGCGCGGTGGCTGATCGAGATGAAGCCGGACCTGCCGGAGGCTTTCGAACTTCTTGGCGTCGCCAGTGTCGGGCTCGGGCGGCCGAGGGAGGGTGTCGAGTATTGCGCCCGGTCACTGGCCGTGAACCCGAGACAGCCGGAGGCCTGGCTGGTGCAAGGCAACGGCCAGGCGATGCTCGGCCGCTGGTCCGAGGCGATCAACAGCTACAAGAAGGCCATCGGGCTGCGGGTCGGTTACGCGGAGGCGTATAACAACCTCGGCCTGGCACTTGACCGCAACGGTGAGCACGAGCGGGCGGTGGGCGCGTTCCGCGAGGCGATTCGAGTCAACCCGGAGTACGTTGAAGCCTGGTATAACCTGGGCAACTCGTACTCCGAACACGAGCGCTATGAGCAGGCGATCGAGGCGTATCGGCGCGCGGTCCGGTTCCGGCCGTTGTTCGCCGGGGCACACTACAACATGGGCCAGGCGTTCTACCGCAAGGGCGATAAGCGGCGCGCGCTGGAGGCCTACCTGGCCGCGGTCGAGGCAAATCCGAAACACGCCGGGGCCTGGCACAATCTCGGCATCGTCTACCGCGACCTCGGTGAACCCGAACGGGCGGTCGAAGCGCTCGAGCGCGCGGTGTCTTTGAACCCGGCCTTGCTGCGCTGACGTCCGGGCACCCGGGCGCGTTTGACCCGGCGGCTCCATGCGTTAGGATGAGCCGTGGTTGCAGTACTTGTCTGGGCGCTGGTCGCGGCACCGGTCAGCATCGTCGAGACAGCGCCGGTCCGGTTGAACTCATCGGATGTGCCTGATGCCATTGATGTCTTCCCTGAACTCTTCGCGGGCGCGGAGTCATCCATTGACATCGCACAGATGTACATGCTCCACTACGCGCCGGAAAGCCGGGGCCGTCTGCTCTACCGGCTCTACGACGCGCTGGTCGAGGCGGCGGGACGGGGCGTTCGGGTCCGGGTCCTGCTCGACGGTCTGACGCTGCTGGAGAACACAGACCAGACTTACCAGCGCATGGCGGACCGCCTGGCGGTCGTGCCCGGTATCGAGGTGCGCGGTTGTGACTTGCGCCGGTTCAGCGACTACCCCGGTTGCCTGATGCATGCCAAGTATATCGTCGTGGACGGTTGCCGTTCGGTCGTGGGTTCGCACAACTGGAGCTGGGGCGCTTTCGCCGAGAACCGGGAGTTGAGCCTGGTGGTGGACGATACCGCCTTCGGTCGCGCCCTGGGCGCGGTGTTCCTGCAGGACTGGATTGCGGCCGTTGGCGAGACGCTGACTGTCTCCGCACGGAGCGACGGTCCGGTGAGGCTGGCGGTTTCCGGCCCGGCCGGGCTCAAGACGGAAAGCCTGGGGCTTGAGTCCGCGCTGGCGGGACTCATCGCCGGGGCGCAACGGAGTCTCGACCTGGCGGTAAACAGCCTGACCACCCGGGATGACCTCGGGCGCGGACGATTCGGTCTGGTGGACTCCTTGTTCAGGACAGCCGCGGCACGGGGCGTCCGTGTCCGGGTGATGGTGGACCGCTGGGCCTGGGAGCACGAACCGGAACTGATGCTCTCGCTCGACAGCGTTGCCGGAGTAACGGTCCGGGTTGCGGACATTCGGGCCGCAGGCGAGGACGAGGGTATCGGTACGATGCACGCCAAGGTCGTGATTGCGGACGGCACCCGCTTCCTGCTGGGAACGGCGACAATGGGCCAGCGCCAGTTGCTCGAGTGCCGCAACGTCGCGGTACGAGCGGAGGACCCCGGAGTGGGTGCGCAGTTGGTGAGCCTGTTCGAACGCGACTGGGAGTCCGGCTGGTGCCGGCCGGTTGCGAGATGAACGGTCCGCAGGCCTGTCTGCCGCACGCTGATGCGGGCGAGTTTCTCATCCTCGACGTCTTCGCCCGGCGGCCCTTCGAGGGCAACCAGCTTGCGGTATTCCCCTCGGCGGCCGGGCTGTCGACGGGGCAGATGCAAGTGATTGCCCGCGAGATGCATTTCAGCGAGACCACCTTCATCCTCGATGCCGAACCTGACGCGCGGGAATTCCCGGTTCGGATTTTCACCCCGGCGGTGGAGGTGCCCTTTGCCGGTCACCCGACGTTGGGCACGGCCTGGGTCATCTGGGACCGAATCCTGAAACGCGGTGCAGACCGGGTAGTGCTGGACCTGGCCGTCGGGACCGTACCGGTCGAGGTACACGACGCCGGCGACCGGCTGGTGATGCGGCAGGTTCCGCCGGAGTTCGGTGATGCCTGCCCGGCGGAGCAGGTCGCTACGGTGCTGGGGTTAACCCGGGACGACATTGACGAACGCTTTCCGTGCCAGGAGGTATCCACCGGCATCTGGTTTCTCATCGCGCCGGTGCGGACGCTTGACGCCGTCCGGCGCATCAAGGTGAACCGGGCCGAGTATGACCGCCTGGTGGACAGAATGCGGGCCAAGGCGGTTCTTGTCTTCTGTCCGGAGACGGTCAGCGCGGATTGCCACTTGCACGTCCGGGTGTTCTGTGACTGGTACGACGTCCCGGAGGACCCGGCCACGGGCAGTGCCAACGGCTGTTTGGCCGCATGGCTGGTCCGTCACCGCTACCTCGGCACGCCCGATGTCGAGCTGTTCACGGAGCAGGGTGTTGAACTCGGCCGGTCGTCCCGGCTCTGGCTTTCGGCTCGTCCGGAGGGGGAGCGAGTGTCGGTCCGGGTCGGCGGCCGGGTCGTGCCGGTCGCGGAGGGACGGCTTCTGCTCCGGCCGGATGATGATGGCATCTAACGTGTCAAACCACAGCGAAAACGTCATAGCTGATGCACAGCGAAAACGTCATAGCCCGTCCGTCGGGGTTTGGGCCTTGGTTTGGGTTTCGGAGGTAGTTTGCGGGTTCCGATTTCTCTGCCT
>DSBX01000041.1 GCA_011049385.1 Caldifarciminota bacterium
AGGCAGAGAAATCGGAACCCGCAAACTACCTCCGAAACCCAAACCAAGGCCCAAACCCCGACGGACGGGCTATGACGTTTTCGCTGTGCATCAGCTATGACGTTTTCGCTGTGGTTTGACAGACCCGTATTGCTCCACACCTGATAAGGAAGGCGTCACCCGAGAACCCCGGAGCGCAACCCGACTTAGGGCTTCCGGTTGACAGTCGCAGTTACCGCCTTAATCTCAGGTATGGCATCAGACCCGACCCGCCAGCGCCTGCACGCACTTGTCCTTGGCCGAGTGCAGAGGGTCTGCTATCGCTCCTTCGTGCTGGACGAAGCCCGGCAACTGGGGCTGTCGGGTTCGGTTCGCAACCTGCCCGACGGTCGAGTCGAGGTCATCGCCGAAGGCCCGCAACCAGCCCTGCGCTCGCTTGTCGCCCGGCTCCGCACCGGCCCGCGCGACGCGCTCGTCGCCGCGGTCGGCGAGGACTGGCAGGAACCGACCGGCACGCACACGGGCTTCCGCATCGAATCCTGACCGCATCGTGAGTGAACGACAGGCAGACGGTCAGACTCCACCGGCTAACGGTTCGACTCGGGCATCCGAGACCACCGCTCCACCGATACCGGGTTCCGAGCCGCTGGCCGGACAGTCCCTGCGCCGCAGTGACCACGTCGTCATACCGGTCGAACTGCTATTCCTGCTCCTGACGCTGGCGATTCTGCGGGTCCTGCTCGCCCCGGGGTCGAAGGCGCTCACCACCGTGCTCGTGCTCTGGGCGCTCCTGACCTTCACCAGCTACCTCGCCGGCGAGTTCGAAACCCCGGTGCGGCTCAACTTCGGTCTCACCCTCCGCACCCAGGCCGCCTTCGCGCTCGCCTACGTCGGCTACAGCGGCCTGCCGGTCGTGTGGCCGTGGTGCGAGAGCCTTACCGTCCGATTCTGGCTTGTGCTCTGGGTCTACCTGAACCTGTTCGCCCCGCTTCTCGGTCTGCTGGTGAGACGGATGATACGCCAGCAGGCACTGTTCGTGACCGACACCCACCGCGACCGGGTGAGACTGCTCAACTGGTGGGGATTCGACTGCCGTGAGATAGTGGCGACCGACCGGCTGGCCGACTGGCTCAAGCGCGAGTCTCACCGCACCGGCGAGATTCCCGACTACAGCATCATCGTGGTTGACGTGTCCGACCACCGGGTCGAGCACGAAGTCAACTCGCTGGCCCGGGAGTACTTCGTTGACTTCATCGGCGTCAGTTCGTTCACGATGACCGGCTACCTGCTCGGCCCGCACCCTCATCTCATCGAACCGCATCACCTCCGCGGCACCCTGCGGCGATTGAAGCGGCTGATTGACCTCGGCTGTTCAACGATCGCCCTGGTCCTGTTCGCACCGCTCTTCATCGCTGTCGCCTTGCTCATCAAGCTCGACAGCCGGGGGCCGGTCTTCTACCGGCATCGCCGCCTCGGCCGACATATGAAAGAGTTCTGGTTGCTCAAGTTCCGCACCATGCACCCCGACGCAGACGCGCGCCTGAAGGAACTGCTGGCCGCCAACCCGGACCTCGACCGCCAATTCCGCGCCACCTATAAACTCAAGAACGACCCGCGGATAACCCGGCTCGGACGAATCCTGCGCAAGACCAGCATTGACGAACTGCCCCAGTTCTTCAACATCATCGCCGGCCAGATGAGCGTCGTCGGTCCCCGCCCCATCGTCAAAGACGAGGTGCGTTACTACGAAGGTCACTCGCTCCTCCTCTTCCGGGTCCTGCCCGGTGCCACCGGTCTCTGGCAGGTTTCCGGCCGGTCCGAGACCGGCTACGACCAGCGCGTCGCGCTCGACACCCGCTACGTCCGCGAATGGAACCTGCTCTGGGACCTGAAGATTCTGCTGACCACGATCCCGGCGGTACTGCGCCGGCGCGGAGCGTACTGACGACAGGAGGCGAAGCGTCAACCTCCTGCGATATCACGAACCAGCCCGCGCCCTGCTTGCATCCCCCGGGGCGGTTGAGTAGACTCCGGTATGCTCATCGAACGACTCGACGTTGCCGCAATCCGGCTGTGTGAACAGCACGGGCTCATCCCGCCCGAGCAGGAGCTTGCCGCAGTTGGCCTGGCCGACAGCGAATTCCGCCAGCGTCTCCACCGCCTGACCGCACTTGGGGTGATCCGGTCTTTTCATGCCACGCTTGTCGTGCCGCCGCTGGTCGGCGGTGACTGGGTCTGGGGTTCGGTGCTGGCCACCGTCAGCCGCCCGCTGGGGATCGCCAACCTCCTCGCCCGGCAACTGCCCTTCGTGACCGAACTGCTTCTCAATAGCAGCCTGCCGGCCGGGGTCGGCCCCAACCTTGCACTGCTCTTCTACTCCCGGGACTTCGAGACCGAAGCCCGCTACATCCGCTCCGTTTCCGGCATCGAGTACGCTGAGGTCGGCCGCATCGCCGACTACTCATTCCCGGTCTCGCGCCAGCTTTCCACCGAGGAGAAGGGCCTCCTGCGCCGGCTTGCCGCACACCCGGCCGCCGGCCTGACCGTCTCGCGTGACGAGACCTTCCGCCCTTCATTGACGGCGACTCTCAAGGCGTTCGGCGATGCGGTCGGCCAGACCCCGGACTGGGTACGCGCCAAGCTCGACCGGCTGTTCTGGACGCCGGTCAACGGCACCGGGGTCGTACGGGTTCTGCCCGAATTGGACTGGACCAGGGTCGAGAACTTCGGCCACTTCCACTTCCTGCTTAACACCGGCCATCGTCCGGACCAGCTCGCCCGGCTGATTGCCGACTCATCGAATGGAGAGATACCGGCCCGCGGGTTCGAACTGGTGCTCGGCGGAAACCCCTACCGCGGCCGCTACGTCCAGGTCGAGGCCGACTGCTGGGGCGTCGCTGAAATGATGGAGCGGGTGAATTACCTCAACCAGATTGCCGGTATCAGCGTTCAGGCGGTGCTCCTCAACCAGGGTGTGGTCATCAACTCCGGCTGGGTGCCGGGCCTGCTCGAGTAACCGGCCCCGCCACGATGACGCGCTTCCCGGGCCAAACCCGGGAAGCGCACTGCTTTCGAATCGCCGCAGGCTAGAGCTTCAGGATGTCCTCGATCGCCGCGGTCAGCTCTTTCATGTCAGCCATCGTCAAATCGCCCATATGGGCGAGGCGGAAGGTCTTCTCCTTCAGGTCGCCGTAGCCGTTCGATATCTGCATGTGGCGCTTTGCCAGTTCGCCGTTCAGGTCC